>JAJZTO010000211.1 GCA_021848865.1 Myxococcales bacterium | reverse complement strand
CTCCACCAGCGCCTTCATGATGGAGGCCTGCGGGGCGGCCAGCACGGCCCGGGCGTCGCCCGGCGCCGCCTCGCCGAACTGGTAGCCGCGGGCCAGGACGTAGATGGTGCCGGCGGCGGCGACCGACGCCACCACCACGCCCAGGAACTTCACCCGCTCCTGCGCGGCCGGCGTCGAGCCCAGCCAGTAGCCGGTCTTGAGGTCGGTGATGGCCTGGCCCGAGACCGAGAGGGCGGTGCAGACCATCCCGGCGATGGCCATGACGAAGAACATCCCGGTCCGCCCCGAGAGGCCGAACTCCAGCAGCACCACCGACGAGATGATGATCGTCAGCATGGTCATGCCCGAGACCGGGTTGCGGGCGGTGGTGGCGATGGCGTTGGCGGCCACCGAGGTGAAGAAGAAGGAGAACACCAGGGTGAGCAGCAGCCCCAGCACCATGGCACCGGCCGAGCCGTCCAGCCCGCGCAGGAAGAGGGCCACCGCCAGGGCGCTCACCACCACCCCGAGCAGGATCTGCAGCACCGGGACGTCGCGGTCGGTCCGCTCCAGCCCGTGCTCGCCCCCGGCCCGGAAGGCCTTCACGGCGATGCCGAAGGAGCCGGCCACGATGCGGAGCGACTTGATGATGCCGAAGATCCCGGCGGTGGCGATGGCCCCCACGCCGATGAAGCGGACGTAGTTCCGGAAGATGGCGGTGGCGGTCATCTGGGCGATGGGGACGTCGCCGGGGTAGACGGCGCCGCCGGGCAGGTGGCGGCCGACGAACCAGACCAGCGGCACCAGCACCAGGTTGGAGAGCACGCCGCCGGCGCAGAGCAGCAGCGACGAGCGCAGCCCCATGACGTAGCCCAGCCCGAGGATGAAGCCGACGGCGTCGAAGGAGAGCACCATCCGGGCGCGGGTGGCGAGGGCCTCCACCGCCGGGACGAAGCGGAAGTCCACGAACTCCTTCCACACCTGGAAGGTGGTGACGAAGAAGTCGTAGGCCGCGGCGATGCCGGTGGCCTGGAGCAGGAGCTTGGCCTGCGAGCCGCCCTTCTCGCCGGTGATGAGCACCTCGGTGATGGCGGTGGCCTCGGGGTAGGGGAACTGGCCGTGCGTCTCGCGCACGAAGTAGCGGCGCAGCGGGATGAGGAAGAGGACGCCCAGCACCCCGCCGGCGAGGCACAGGAAGGTGGTCTGCCACGGGTGCGGGTCGAGCTTGAGGATGTAGAGGGCCGGCAGGGTGAAGATGGCCCCGGCCACCACCGCGCCGGAGACGCCGCCGATGCCGGTGATGATGACGTTCTCGAGCAGGGTGGAGCGGCGCGGGTAGACCCGGGCCAGGCCGATGGCCAGGATGGAGATGGGGATGGCCGCCTCCATCACCTGGCCCACCTTGAGGCCGGAGTAGGCCGAGGCCACCGTGAAGATCGCGCAGAGCAGCAGCCCCCAGAGGATCGAGCGCCAGGTGGACTCGGGGACCCGGTCGGCGGCGGCGACCACCGGCCGGTAGCCCTCCCCGGCCGCGAGCGGACGGTAGGCGTTCTCGGGGAGCGAGCGGATCTCGGTTGCGTCCATCGGGCCTCCGGGAGGGGCGTCACGCCCCGTATCGGTGCGCCGCAGTCTAGCCGGTCCGCCGCGCATCGGCGTGCTATCGTCCGCCCCCGACGGAGGCTCGATCGACATGCCCGCGAAGCGCAGCGCCCTGAACGCCGCCAACGCCATCCTGGCGATCGACACGCTCTGGGGCGGCGACGTGATGAACCCGTCCGGCACCGGCCGCTTCATCGCCGACTCCTGGTTCTCGGACGAGAAGCTGCCGCCCGCCTACACCCACCCGGCGGCGGCGCGGCTGCGCGAGACCGGCGGCGTGGCGGCGAAGGAGCCGGACGCCGCGGCCCTCGACGCCTACCTGGCCGCGGTGGACGTCCCCGGCGCCGTCGCCCGCATGGCCGAGGAGGGGCGAAGCACGCCCGGCCTGCACGGCGCCTACCTCGCCGGCGAGGCGGAGTGCCTGGGCGTGATGTGGGAGCTGGTGGAGGAGCTGCGGGGCCGCGGGCCGAAGGTCCCCTACGAGCGCTGCGTCGTCGCCTCCACCGGCCGCCCCCCCGAGCCCTCGCGCCCGGAGGCCAAGCGCGCCCGGGTGGCCGAGCTGCTCGGCAAGGCCGGCCACGCGACCGGGACGCCGGCCGAGCTGCTCGCCGCCGTGGACGCCTGGCGCGGCGAGCGGCTGGTCCCGCGCAAGTCCATCCGGCAGCTGGCCGGGGCCTTCATCGCCGAGCTGGAGGAGGGCACCCGCCGCCACGTGGTCCCGCACCTGCCGGCCTCGCTGCGCGGCGTTCCCCGGGCCAACATCGAGTTCCTGCCCATCGAGGACGCCTGGTTCTCCGGCTCGATGAACTACGTGGGGCGGGCCCGCGACCGGGACGGCTCGCCCCGGTACGAGGCCACCTACGAGATCAACGCCTCGCTGCAGATCTCGGTGCCGGAGTTCGCGCAGCTCGTCTCCCACGAGGTGGTGCCGGGCCACGTCACCAACTTCGCGCTGATCCAGGGGCTCTACGTCCGCGGCAAGCTCCCCTTCGAGGCCACCGTCCTCACCATGAACACCCGCGGCGCCGCGCTCTCCGAGGGGCTCGCCAACAACGCCATCCTCATGGCCCACGGGGTCACCGAGGTGGAGGAGCTGCCCGACGCCGACCTGCAGATCGGGACGCTGCTCGCGCTCCTGCAGGACGACGCCAAGAACCAGTCCTCCTGGCTCACCTGGAAGGAGGAGCGGCCGCAGGCGGAGGTGGCGGCGGTGCTGCGCAACGAGTACCTGTGCTCGGAGGAGCGGGCCGACAAGCTCTCCGGCGCCTGGGGACGCCACCCGCTGCTGGGCCGGATGTACCTCCCCGCCTACCGGGCCGGCACCGAGAAGGTGGCCGAGCTCCGGCGCCGACACCCGCCCGAGCGGGTGATCCCGGCGCTCTACTGCTGCGCCGGGCTGGTGGACGTGGTCACCATCGACCAGGCCCTGGCGCGCCGGCCGGCGGCTCCGGCGCCGCCCGCCGGCTCACCCCGTAAACCCAGGCGGTCAGCGCCAGGAAGGCGCCGAGCCCCAGCCAGTTCCCCCAGCTCTCCAGGAACGGGCCGATCCCGGGGGCGCGGGTGAGGTCGGGGATGAGCGGCCGGTGGAGCTGGTCCTCGAGGAAGCGCAGCAGCGCCGCCAGCACCCCCACCAGCGCCCCGCCGGCGATGAAGCCGGAGGCGATGAGCGTGCCCTTCTCGTGGCGGGCCCCGGCCAGCGCCGCGTCCTTCGACGAGCGCCGCAGCAGCCAGGCCACCCCCGCCCCCACCACCAGCGGCGAGTTCAGGTCCATGGGCAGGTACATGCCCAGGGCGAAGGCCAGGCCGGAGACGCCGCACAGCTCGGTGGCCACCGCGAAGACCGCCCCCACCGCGTAGAGGAACCAGGGGGCGCCGCCGGCGCCCATGACGCCGCGGAGCACCGCCGCCATGGCGTTGGGCTGCGGCGCCGGCAGCGGGTTCAGGTGGGCCGGCCCGGGGGAGAAGCCGTAGACCCGGGCCATGAGGAAGATGACGGCGGTGGTGGCGGCGGAGGCCACCACCGAGCCGAGCAGGTTGGACACCTCGATGCGGCGCGGGGTGGCGCCCAGCCAGTAGCCGATCTTGTACTGGGTGACGAGCGAGCCGCTCATGGAGAGGGCGGTGCAGACCACGCCGCCGATGAGCAGCGTCTGGATCATCCCCGACTGGCCGGAGAGCCCCAGCGCCGAGAGCGCCACCGCGGTGACGATCAGCGTGGTGAGCGTCATCCCCGAGACCGGGGTGATGGAGATCATGGCGATGGCCCAGGCCGACACCGCCGTGAAGAGGAAGGAGATGCCCAGGGTGAGGAGCACCGCCACCGCCGCCGTGGAGGTGGCGCGCGGCTCGCCCGCCAGCACCGAGAAGCGGAAGTAGAGGAAGATGGCGAGGCCGGTGGCGGCGATGCCGCCGAGGATCGCGGCCATGGGCAGCGAGCGTTCGGTGCGCTCCTCGCCCACGGCGGCGCCGCCGCGGGCCAGCCGCAGCACCTCGCCCAGGGCCTGGCGCGCCGCCCGGCCGATCACCGGGGACATCTTCAGGATGGAGAGGACGCCGGCGGCGAAGATGCCGCCCACGCCGATGGGCTGGACGTAGAGCCGGAAGATCTGGTCGGCGCCGAGCGAGGCGAGCGGCGCGGTGGCCGGGGCGATGGCGCCGGCCACGTGCGGCCCGAGCCAGCCGAAGAGCGGGATCAGGGCGAAGAAGGAGACCATCGAGCCGGCCAGGATGATGGCGGCGTAGTCCAGCCCCATGATGTAGCCCAGCCCGAAGATGGCGGCCGAGGTGTTCATGGTGAAGACCGCCCTGGTGCGCTCGGTGAAGGCGGAGAGGGCGCCGATGGCGCCGGTGGAGAAGGTGTCGGCCCAGCCCTTCATCGAGGGGCCGACGAAGTCGAAGACCGCCGCCACCCCGGCCGACCAGGTGAGCACCAGGGCGCCCTGGCCGCCGCGGTTGCCGGCCACCAGGATCTCGGTGGTGGCGCGGGCCTCGGGGAAGGGGAGCTTCCCGTGCAGGTCGCGGGTGAAGTAGCGGCGGAAGGGGGCGAGGAAGAAGACCCCCAGGAAGGCGCCGAGCAGCGGGACCAGCATGATCTGGAAGAAGCTGGAGCGCCCCTCCAGCCCGAGGATGAAGACCGCCGGCATGGTGAAGACCGAGCCGCCGGCGATGATCCCGGAGGTGGCCCCGATCGCCAGCACGTTGACGTTCTCGAGCAGCGAGGAGGCGCGCCGGGACCGGGCGGCGCGGGCCAGCAGGGCCGAGGCGCCCACCGCCAGGATGGCGATGGGGATGGCCGACTCGATGCCCTGGCCCAGCTTCAGCGCGATGTAGGTGGCGGCGGCCGAGAAGACCACCGCCCAGCCGACGCCCTGGAGCACCGAGCGGAGCGTCACCTCCGGCGGGGCGGCGGCGGCCGGCACCACCGGCGCGTACCCCTCGCCCGGGGCCAGCTCGCGGAAGGCGTTCTCGGGGAGTCCGGCGGGCTCCAGCGAGGGCGCTGGCGCGTTCATGGGGCGAGGACGATCTTCCCGAAGGAGTCGTTGCGGTCCATCCGGTCGTGCGCCTCGCGCACCCGGGCCATGGGCAGGACCAGGTCCACCACCGGCTTCACCTTCCCGGCGGCGAGCAGCGGCAGCACGTCGCGGGCGAAGTCCTGGGTGGCGCGGATCTTCTCCTCCAGCGGCCGGGGGCGGAGCACCGTCCCCTCGATGCGGGCCCGGCTCCGCATCAGCGCCGAGAGGTCGACCGCCGCCTTGGCGCCGCCCATGGTGCCGATGACCACCACCCGGCCGCCCGGGGCCGCGGCCGCCAGGTTCTCGGCGGCGTAGGCGGCCCCGACGAAGTCGAGGACCAGATCG
>JAJZTO010000210.1 GCA_021848865.1 Myxococcales bacterium | reverse complement strand
CGGGTGAAGACGGACCGGCGCGACGCGGTGAAGCTGGCGCGGTTTCTGCGGTCGGGCGATCTCACCGAGGTCCACGTTCCGGACGAGGCGACCGAGGCGATGCGGGACCTGGAGCGGGCACGCGACGACGCGAAGAACGCGGAACGGGCGGCGCGGCACCAACTCGGGAAGTTCCTGCTGCGGCACGGGCGGCGCTACGAGGGCAAGACGGCGTGGACGGGGAAGCACCTCAAGTGGATCCGGGAGCAGCACTTCGGGCACGAGGCTCAGCAGCGGGTGCTGGAAGACTACCTGCGAACGGTGGAGGAGCAGACCGAGCGGGTGGCGAGGCTGACGAGGAGCATCGTGGAACTCGTGGAGACCTGGAGCCTGCGGCCGCTGGTGAAGGCGCTTCAGACGTTGCGGGGGATCAGCGTGCTGTCGGCGACGGTGCTCGCGGCCGAGTTGGGCGACTTCCGGCGCTTCAGTACCGCCCCGAAGCTGATGAGCTACCTCGGGCTGGTACCGTCGGAGCACTCGAGCGGCGAGGACCGCTTGCGGGGGCGCATCACGCGGACAGGCAACGGTCACGCCAGGCGCATTCTGATCGAGGCGGCCTGGGCCTACCGGTACCGGCCACGCCAGAGCCCGGCCATCGCCGAGCGCAGCCAGGGGGCCTCGCCCGAGGCGCGCCGCATCGCCTGGCGAGCCCAGGAACGGCTCTGCGGCAAGCACCGGAAGCTCATCGCGCGGGGGAAGAACGGGAACAAGGTGGTTGCCGCCATCGCCCGGGAACTCGCGGGCTACGTGTGGGCCATCGCGCGCGAGCCACAGCTCCTCGCATAGTGAAAGGAAGATCGCTCGGATGGCGAAGGGGGCGGACGACCGGACCCGGCCAAAGGGGAATCCTCGCCGGCCCTATGAGCAGGCCCTTCGGGACCGACGCTCGAACGTAGACAGAGGCAGCCCCCGACGGATTCAGGTCATGCGGTACCCAACCCGCGAATATCAGGCTGATCCGCCGTCGCTTGAAGCTCCGTCTCGTCCGCCGCCTCCGCCACCCGAGCACGCAACAACGAAAACGGGCTGACCCCGACCGGAGCCAGCCCGTTGACGGGTCCAACCATATCAGGGCGGGGACGAGCCCCGCCCCTACGGGTCTGGTCGACGCGGGCGATCACGGCCTGGCGGCCGGGCGGGGACGAGCCCCGCCCCTACAGGACGGAAACCCTGGATCCTGTTTCCGTAGGGCGGGGGCTTGTCCCCCGCCGACGTGTGCCGACGCGACGGGCGTCGGGGTCCGCATGGCATCCTGGATCCCATGTCCGTAGGGGCGGGGCTTGTCCCCGCCCGAGGATCGATCCCCGGCCCTACGAGTCGGGTCGACGCAAGCGATCACGCCCATCAGGCCGCCGCCACGGCGCGGGCCGCCTTCCAGGCGTCCCAGCGGTCGGCCCCCGCCGACGCCGCCCAGATGAGCGCGATCATGCCGGCCACGGCGACGAGCCCCTGGCCGGCGGAGAGCCGCTTCTTCAGCGGGTCGAAGAGCGTCCCGTAGGGCAGCTCCACCGAGAGGAAGTACCCCAGCAGCGAGTGGCGCCCCAGCGTCCGCAGCCAGGAGAGGCCGCGGTCGGCCGAGGGCGGCAGGAGCTGCAGCAGGCCGCTGGTCGCCACCACCACCCCCAGCCGCAGCGCCAGCCAGTTGGGCGAGACCCGCCAGAAGTCCTGGTGGGCGTAGAAGGGAGGCAGGCTCTCGCCCACCCAGCCGGCCGCGAAGAGCGCGGCGCCGCAGAGGATCCAGGTGGAGGCGCGCGCCTGGGCCAGCGCCAGCCGCCCGGCGGCGCTCCCGGCCAGGGCGAAGGCCATCCAGGGGAAGAGGGAGAAGCCGGCGCGGGGCCACTCGCCGTAGAGGTAGTCGAGGAGCCGGCTGGGCCCGTGGCTCCAGCCCGCCACCACCGGGGAGAGCAGCGCCACCGCCAGCGCCCCCGCCGCCGGCAGCACCCCCCGGAGCCCGCGGGGGAGGCCGGCGCCGAGGATCGCCGAGACCAGGAGCGAGACGGCGATGACGTTGAGGACGTCGACCTTGAGGATGCCCTCCCAGCCCCCCGGCATGCGCCAGGCGCCGCCCAGGAACCACTCGGCGGCGCGGAAGAGGTAGGCGACGCCGAGCAGCCAGAAGGCCCGGCCCAGCGCGCGGCGGCGCCGCTCGCCGGGGCTCGCGCCCTTGCGCTCGAGGGCGGCGTCGGCGAGGAGCTGCGAGAGCCCCGCCATGTAGAGGAAGGAGGGGGCGGCGAAGCCGCCGACGACGGCCATGGCGTCGTGGATCGGCCCCCGGGCCGCCGCGTCGGCGCGCCACGAGTCCCAGGTGTGCCACTCGATCATGAACAGCACGGCCAGGCCGCGCTGCCAGTCGAGCCAGAGCTTGCGGTTCGGAGCGGTCCCCATGCCGGCCAAGCTGCCACGCGCGCGTTCGCCGGTGCAAGGCGCGCCGCGCGGCCGGCCCCCGGGGGCCTACTTGTCGCGGTAGGTGATGCGACCCCGGGTGAGATCGTACGGCGACAGCTCCAGCTTCACGCGGTCGCCCGGGATGATGCGGATGTGGAACTTCTTCATCTTGCCCGAGGCATAGGCCAGGACGGTGGGGCCCTGATCCACCTTCACGCGGTACATGCCGCCCGCGAGGGCTTCCTCCACCGTCCCCTGGACCTCGATGCCTGCTTCCTTCTCGCTCATCGATCCCCTTCGATTCGCGCCCCGTGAACAGCCCGGCCGCCACAAAGGCGAGCGGCCTCGCGGGGCGGCGAGGCCGCTGCGGTCGACCCGGATCCGGCCGGGCTAGGCGGCCCGGACGTTCGCGGCCTGGAGCCCCTTCGGCCCCTGGACCACGTCGAACTGCACCTTCTGGCCTTCCTTCAGGCTGCGGAAACCTTCCATCTGGATGGCGGTGTGGTGGACGAACACGTCCTCCCCGCCCTCCTGGCTGATGAACCCAAAACCCTTGGCGTCGTTGAACCACTTCACGGTACCGGTGGCCATCGCTTCCGCAACCTCCTGCAGGGGGCCGCCCTGGGCCACGATGGCCCCGGCCGGCTTCTCCGGGCGCGAACTATCGCCAGACGGACGAGGACCGTCAAGAACCCCGGGGCCCCTTGCCCTTCCCGGCCGCGTACTTCAGCACCCGGACCTTCTCCATGGTGACCAGCCCCTCGGTCACCATCTCGTCCACGATGGCCTCCAGCCTGGCCATCTGCTCCTCGGTGTCGACCACCTCGATCACCACCGGGAGGTCCTCCGAGAGGTCCAGGATGCTGGCCTTGTGGACCACGCTGTGGGCCCCGAAGCCGGCCACCCCGTGGAAGACGGTGGCCCCGGCGAAGCCCTCGCGCCGCAGCCGCTCCAGCAGCGCCTCGGGGAGCGGCCGGTGGTGCCAGAGGTCCGACTCCCCGACGAAGATCCGCGCCAGCACCTGCTGCCCCGTGAGCACGCGCATGACCGCCTCCGGCTAGCCCCCGACGAGCCGCGCCACCGCCAGGCCCGCCAGCCCCGCCACCAGGCAACCGGCCACGGTGGCGGCGAGGTACAGGGCCCCCAGGCCCCAGGCGCCGCGCTGGAAGTACCCGAGCAGCTCGTAGTTGAAGGAGGAGTAGGTGGTGAAGCCGCCCATGACGCCGGTGGTCAGCACCAACCGCAGCTCCGCGGGGATGGCGCCGAAGCGGATGCCGAGCTCCATGATCACCGCGATGAGGAAGGAGCCCACCAGGTTCACGATGAGCGTTCCCCAGGGGAAGACCGTCCCGAGCCAGCGGCCCGCGCCGACGCCGACCAGGTAGCGGGCACCGGTCCCCGCGGCGCCGCCGAGGCAGATGAAGAGGAAGCGCGTCACGGGCGGAGAGCATCGCCGGTCGCCGGGCCGCCGGCAAGCGCGGCACGGCCGCCGCCGGGCCGCGCGGCCCGCGCCGGCGGTCCTCAGCTCCCCAGCGCGGCGACCAGGGTCCGGGCGCGGTCCCCGACCGGGCCGGCCCCGGCCGCCAGCTCCCGAAGCTCGATCCGGCCCCGCTCCCGCTCCGGCGCCGAGAGCAGGAGGGCCTCGGCGCGGGCCAGCCGGGCCCGCTCGTCGCGGGGCGCCAGCCGGACCGCCACCTCGGCGCAGAGCCGCGCCGCCTCCGCCTGCCCCTGCCGCCGGAGGACGGAGGAGAGCAGCGCCCAGGCCAGCGGCTCGCGCGGGTTCACCACCACCAGCCCCTCCAGCAGGTCCCGCGCCGCGGCCAGCCGGTCGGCCGCCAGCGCCTCGCCCGCGAGCAGCGCGATGGCCCGGCCCAGCTCGGCCGTGAGCCCCAGCGCCTCGGCCCGCGTCCCCGTCCGCGTCGTCCCGTTCCCGGTCATGGCGGCCCCTACCGCAGGTTGTGGACCGCGGCCATCTGCGCGTCGTGCAGGGCCTTGAGCGTGTTGGAGATGGCGGTGAACATCCGCTGCTCCTTCTCCACCAGGAGCTGGATCTCCATCATCGCCATCTTCTCGTCGGGGCTCCCCGCCGACGAGGCCGCGGCGCCCGAGGAGCCGGACCTCGCGGCCGACGAGCCGCCGACGTCCGTGAAGGCCAGGGCGGCGAGGTCGCCGCCGAACTTGAGCGCCAGCGGGGCGAGCTCGGGCAGCCCCACGGCGGTGGCGGCGGCGGCCAGCGCCGGCCCGCCCAGGGCCGAGGCCGCCTTCTTGAAGGCCGCCTCCCCGACGATGCCCTCGACGAGGCCCACCGCCGGGATCATCGACTTCACCACGTCGAAGACGCTCATCCCCTTCTTCGAGCCGCTGGTGGAGCCGGTGCTCCTGTCGCCGGTGAAGTCGGCCTTGTACCGGGCCATCCTCGCCTCCAGCTCCTTGTCGATCTCCTTCATGGCCTGGGCCGCGAAGCGGGCCAGCTTCTCCTCGATGCTGAGCCGCGTGTCGCCGAGGAAGGACCAGTCGGCGCGGGAACCGGCCGTCGCGTAGCCGGGCGCGGGCCCCGGGGCGGCCCCGGAGCGGGGCGGCCGCCAGGGGCCCGGCGCCGCGGCCCTGGGGCGGCGCTGCAGCGCGGGGCCGCGCGCCGTGCCGGTCCCCGGCGCCGGGCGGACCCCGGGCCTCGGGGCCGCCCCGTAGAAGTAGGCCAGGATGCTGGTTCCCGCGAAAAGCGCGATCAGGATGCCCAGCATGGCCCCCGCGGTATCTGCCGCGCGATGAAAACCGAACGCCAATCCACGAATGCTCGGATCCACCGAATCGGCCACCCCGATTTCGTATCCGATGACCTGTTGGGTCCGGAGTGCAATCAGCACAGAATCCTCGTTCGGCAAGGCCAAGGCCTCGTCCTTGGAATTGGTGTGCAGCGACTGGGTGCCGCCCAGGACCGCCGCCAGGGCCGAGAGCGCCGTGCGCACGATGTTGTTGTCGGGCTGCTGGGCCGTGAGCGAGGAGCCCGCCGTCTGGGTGTGGAAACGCAG
>JAJZTO010000209.1 GCA_021848865.1 Myxococcales bacterium | reverse complement strand
CCACCGGGCTCACCGGCGGGGGCGCGCCGCGCGCCTACGCGGCGCTCATCGCCAGCTGGCTCTTCTTCGCCGGGGCGGCGGCCGGCGCGGTGGCCTTCCGCGCCCTGTTCCGGGTGATCGACGCCGGCTGGGCCCGGCCGCTGGCGCCGATGGCCGCCGCGTCGGCGGCCTTCCTGCCCGCGGCGGGGGGCGTGCTCCTGGTCATCGTCGCCGGCGCCGGGGTCGCGCCCTGGGTGGCGCAGCCGGCCGGCTGGCTGGCGACGCCGTTCCTGGTGGCGCGCCAGCTGGTGCTGAACGCCGCGCTCTTCGGGCTGGCCTGGGCCGGGTTCCGGGGGGCCGGCGGCGCCGGGGCGCCGACGCGCCGGGCCTCGGTCGCCTACCTGCTCCTCTTCGCCGTGGTGCTGTCGATCTGGGCCTTCGACTTCGTCCTGGGGCCCGCGCCCGACTGGGGGAGCACGCTCATCGGGCCCTACCTCTTCGTGGGCGCGTTCATCGCCGGGGCCGGGCTGGTCACGCTGCTCGGGGTGGCGCGCGGCGCGCTCTCCGAGCGGCAGCGCGTCGACGCCGGGGCGCTGCTCCTGACGCTGGCGATCTTCTGGGCGTACCTCTTCTGGTCGCAGTACCTGACCATCTGGTACGCGAACCTCCCCGACGAGATCGCCTTCGCGCTGCGGCGCGGCGTGGACGGGTGGGGCGCGGTGGTGGGCGCGGTGCTCGTCCTGGTCTTCGCCGTGCCCTTCCTCGGGCTGATCCACCCGCGGAGCCGGAAGCAGCCCCGGGTGCTCGTCGCCGTCCTGGTCGCCCAGCTGGTCGGGCTGTGGCTGAACTGCAACCTCCTGGTCCTGCCCTCGCTCTCGGCGCGCGGGACGCCGCCGCTGGGGCCGCGCGACCTGCTCATCGCGCTGGGGATGCTGGGGGCCTTCGCCCTCTCCGTCGGGCCCGGGGTGATGGCGGACGCCGCCGTCCGGTAGGCCGCCCCCGCGCCGGGGACCCATCGAGGCGGTGGCGGTGGCGGCGCGGCCGCCCGGCGGGCGTACAATCGGCCCGTGGAGGCCCGACTCGTCGAGT
This sequence comes from Myxococcales bacterium, assembly GCA_021848865.1. Taxonomy (GTDB): domain Bacteria; phylum Myxococcota; class Myxococcia; order Myxococcales; family Anaeromyxobacteraceae; genus JACRMN01. The sequence continues at coordinate 4,386 of JAJZTO010000209.1, read as the reverse complement.
TCGCCCGGCTCCTGCGCGCCAGCGGGGTCCGCGCCTCGCCCGCCGAGGTGACGGAGGCGGCGCGCGCCGCGGCCCTGGTCGGGATCGGGGAGCGGGCCGCCTTCCGGGCGGCGCTGCGGGCCACGCTGGTGAAGCGGGCCCTGGACGTCCCCATCTTCGACCAGCTCTTCGACCTCTACTTCTCGGCGCTGGGCCGGGCCCTGGAGGCGGTGGACCGGTCGCTGCTGGAGGAGATCGAGCGCTCCCGGCTGCTGGAGGGGGAGGACCTGGAGGCGGCGCGCGAGGCGCTCTCCGGGGCGCTGCCGCGCCTCTCCCCGCTGGCCCGCGCCGCGCTCTCCGGCGACCGGGGCACCCTGGCGCGGCTCTTCCAGGACGCGGCGCTGCGGCTCGACTTCTCCGGCCTGGTGATGGCCGCCCAGGTGAGCTTCTACGCCCGGCGGCTGCTCTCGGGCGCCGGCGGCGGGACGCTGCCCCACGACCGCGCCGACGTGGACCAGGCGCTGCGCACCGCCGGCCTCACCCCGCGCGGCCTGGAGCTGGTGACGGCGCGGGTGGGCGAGGCACTGGAGGCGGTGGAGGAGGCGGCGCGGCGCTGGGTGGAGCTGGAGGCTCGGGCCCGGGGCATCGGCAGGCGCCGCACCGGCATGCCGCTGGCGTCCACCCCCATCTCCCGGGCGGAGCGGGAGCGGGTGGAGCTGGCGGTGCGGCGGCTGGCGCAGCGGCTCAAGGCGCGGCTGCAGCGGCGCGAGCGCTCCCGCCGGCGCGGCACGCTCCACGTCCGGCGCACCCTGCGCCGGAACATGGGGCTGGGCGGCTTCCCGGCGGCGCCGGTCTTCCGCCGGAAGCAGCGCGACCGGCCCGACGTGGTGGTGCTCTGCGACGTCTCCGACTCGGTGCGCAACGTCTCCCGGCTGATGCTGCTCTTCCTCTACACGCTCCAGGAGATCTTCCACCGGGTGCGCAGCTTCGTCTTCGTCTCCGAGGTGGGCGAGGTGACCGCGGTCTTCCGCGAGGAGCGGGACGCGGCCCGGGCCGCGGACCTGGCCACCGCCGGGAAGGTGGTGAGCCTGGCCGGCAACTCCAACTACGGCCGGGCCCTGCGCCAGTTCCACGAGCTCCACCTCGGGGCGGTGGGGCGGCGCACCACGGTGATCGTCATCGGCGACGGGCGCACCAACTACTTCCCCCACCAGGCCTGGGCGCTGCGCGCCATCCGCAAGAAGGCGCGGCGGCTGCTCTGGATCTGCCCGGAGGAGCGCTGGGCCTGGGGCAGCGGCGACTCGGAGATGCCGGCCTACGCCCGCGAGGCCGACCGGGTGGCCACGGTCACCACCCTGGCCGACCTGGAGGCGGTGGCCGACCAGCTCGTCCCGCGGGAGGCCCGCGGTTGACGCGGGCGCCCCGGCCGCCCTAGAACCCCGCCCGATGCCGGACCTGGTCTCGCTGGGACGCCGCGCCCCCGCCGCGCCGGCCGCGCCGCGGGCCGCGGCCCGCCGCAAGGTGTTCGTCCACACCTTCGGCTGCCAGATGAACGACGCCGACAGCCAGCGGATGGTGGAGCTGCTGGGGCGCAGCGACTACGCCCCCACCGCCCACCCCGAGGACGCGGACCTCATCCTCCTCAACACCTGCGCCGTCCGCGAGAAGGCGGAGCAGAAGCTGCTCTCCGCCCTGGGGCGGTACCGGGAGCACAAGGCCCGGCGGGGCGCCGTCATCGCCGTGGGCGGATGCGTCGCCCAGGCCGAGAAGGAGCGGCTCCTCAGCCGCGTGCCCTACGTGGACTTCGTCTTCGGCCCCGACCACGTCGGCGAGCTGCCGGCGCTGGTGGAGCGGGCCGGCCGGGAGCGCTTCGCCGAGACCGGCTGGATGGACGCGGAGGAGTACCTCTTCCCCCGGGCCGATCCGGAGGCGGCGCGCGGCCGGGTCGCCGCCTTCGTCACCGTGATGAAGGGCTGCGACAACGTCTGCTCCTTCTGCATCGTCCCCCACACCCGCGGCCGGGAGGTGTCGCGCCCGGTCGGGGAGGTGGTGGCGGAGTGCGCCGCCCTGGCGGCGGTGGGCGTGCGCGAGGTGACCCTCATCGGGCAGAACGTGAACTCCTACCGCGGCGGCTGCGACTTCGCCGGGCTGCTGCGGCGGGTCGCGGCCCTCCCGGCGGTCGCCCGGGTGCGCTTCACCACCAGCCACCCCCACGACCTCTCCGAGGGGCTGGTCGCCGCCTTCGCCGACGAGCCGAAGCTCATGCCCCACTTCCACCTGCCGGTGCAGTCGGGCTCCGACCCGGTGCTGGCGCGGATGCGGCGCGACTACACGGTGGAGGAGTACCGGGAGCGGCTGCGCCGGCTGCGCGAGGCGCGGCCCGGCATCGCCGTCACCACCGACTTCATCGTCGGCTTCCCCGGCGAGACCGAGGAGGACTTCGAGCGCTCGCTCCGGCTCCTGGAGGAGGCCCGCTTCGACAACTCCTTCAGCTTCGTCTACAGCCCGCGCCCCCACACCGGGGCGGTTCGCCGGCTGGGCAGCGCGCCGGAGTGGGAGGAGGTGCCGCGCGAGGTCGCGGTCCGGCGGCTGGAGCGGCTCCAGGCGGTGCAGCGGCGCCTCTCGGCCGGCGGGCTGTCGGCCCAGCTCGGCCGGGTGGTGGAGGTGCTGGTGGAGGGACCGGGCGAGGAGGAGGGGCGCCGGGTCGGCCGCACCCCCGCGAACCACCTGGTGCACCTGGCCGCGAGCGAGGCCGAGGCGCCCGCGGGGGCGCTGGTGCGCGTGCGGGTGACCCGGGCCGGCGGGAGCAGCCTCTCCGGCGAGCCGGCGTAGCGCGCGGCTCCGCGGCGGGCCGGGCCGGAGCGTCCCACGTCCACGTCCTTGCCCCGCCGGACGGGCGCGGGCTATGGTCGCGCCGGGACTCCAGCCGATGGCCCTCATCCGACCGCACGGCGGCGTCAGCCCCCGGCTCCACGACAGCGTCTTCGTCGCCGAGACGGCGACGGTGGTCGGCGACGTGGAGATCGGCGAGGGCTCGTCGATCTGGTTCGGCGCCGTGGTCCGCGGCGACGTGAACCACGTCCGCATCGGGGCCCGCACCAACGTCCAGGACCTGTGCGTCGTCCACGTCACCGGGAAGACCAACCCGACGGTGGTGGGCGACGACGTCACCGTCGGCCACCGGGTGACGCTGCACGGCTGCACCATCCAGGACCGGTGCCTCGTCGGCATCGGCGCCGTGGTCATGGACGGGGCGGTGGTCGGCCCCGACGCCATGGTCGGCGCCGGGGCCCTGGTGCCGCCGGGGATGGTGGTGCCCTCCGGGACGCTGGCGCTGGGCGCCCCGGCCCGGGTGAAGCGGGAACTGACGCGGGAGGAGATCGACTTCTTCCGCGACTCGGCCGCGCGGTACGCGGCCCTGGCGGCGCGCTACCGCGCCGAGGGCTGGGCGGCCCGATGACGGTCGAGGAGAAGATGGGGGCGCTGGCCGCCTCGGCGCTGTTCGCCGACTTCACCGACACCGGGAAGCGGATCTTCGCCACCATCGCCCAGGAGAAGCGGGCCCCGGCCGGCTCGCCGCTCTTCGTGGAGAACATGGTGGGCGAGGCGCTGTACGTGGTGGTCTCGGGCGAGGTGCGCCTCACCCAGCGGCGGCCGGAGGGCGGGGACCGCGAGGTGGGCCAGGCCGGCCCCGGCGACCACCTGGGCGAGCTGGCGGTGCTGGCGCCCAGCGTCCGGCTGGTCTCGGCGGTGGCCCGGAGCGACTGCCACGTCCTGGAGATCAGCCAGCGCGACTTCCTGGCGCTGGCGCCGCAGAAGCCCCAGGCCTGCCTGAAGCTGGCCACGGCGGTGGCCGCGGTCCTGGCACGGCGCGCCGGCGACGCCCGCGAGCTGCTGCGCGACGCCCTGGGCCGGGCGCCGCAGGGCTCCTGACCCTCGCGGACCGCGCCGCCCCGCGCCCGATGCTCCAGCACCTCGTCGATCTCCTCCAGTACCACTCGCTGCTCGCCGGGCAGCTCTTCGTCTTCGGCGCGCTGCTGCTGTGCGGCTTCGGCCTGCCCATCCCCGAGGACGTCATCCTGGTGACCGGCGGGGTGCTGGCCTGGATCGCCTCGCCGCTGGAGGAGCCGACCCTGGCCGGCCTGGTCCGCGACACCGGCCTGCTGTCGGTGGTGGGGGTGGGGCTGGCCGGGATCCTCGCCGGCGACTCGGTGATCTTCTGGGCCGGCCGGCGGTTGGGCCGGCGGGTGGCCGAGTTCCGGCTGCTGCGCCACATGGTGACGCCCGAGAAGCTGCAGCAGGTGGAGACGCGGCTGCGGCGCCAGGGGAACGTGGTGGTGATGATCGCCCGCTTCCTGCCCGGGCTGCGGGCCACCACCTACTTCACCGTCGGCCACTCCCGCTTCG
>JAJZTO010000208.1 GCA_021848865.1 Myxococcales bacterium | reverse complement strand
GGCCTCTGGGGCGAGGAGCGCGGCGAGACGGTGCTGGCGGTGGGGAGCTGGGACCCGCTGCCGGGCGGGCGGGAGGGGACGCTCCTGTCGCTGGCGGTGGACCGGCTCCCCGGCGGCATGCCGAAGGAGGTCCGGGCCGAGGTGGAGCTGCGGGACGCCGCCGGCCGGACCGAGCGCGCGCTGGTCGGCTACAACCAGCCCATCTCCTCCGGCCTGGGGGCCCGCCTCGACCTGCTCTCCGACCTGGGCGAGGTCCCGGTGGCCGAGCTGTCGCTGGGGAGCGAGCGCTGCCGCCTCCACCCCGGCGGCGCCTGCCGGCTGGGCGGGCTGGAGGTGAGGCTCGCCGACGCGGCCGAGCCGGGGCGGGCCGGGCCCCGGGCGGCGGCGCGGGTGCTGGTCAGCGCGCCGGGCCGGCCGCCCCGCACCCTCTGGCTGGTGGAGGGGCGCGAGGCGCCGGTCCCCGACGGGCGGCCGCTGCGGCTCGAGTCGCTGGCCTCGCGCCCGGCGGTGCTGCTCCGCTCCCGCGCCGCGCCCGGCGACCCCTGGGCGCTGGCGGCGGCGGCGGCCGTCGCCGTGGCGGTGGCGCTCCTCTGGCGGCGCTTCCTGCCCCGCGCCGCGGCGCCGGCCGTCGAGCCGGACTAGGCGTCACTCCAGCGTCATCCCCGGGGTCCAGCGCAGGATGGGCTTGCGCGCGGCGCGGGTCTCGTCGAGCCGCGCCCGCACCGGCTTCACCGGGGCGGCGTGCAGCGCGTCCGGGTCGGCGGCGGCCCGGGCGGCGATGGCGCGCATCCCCTCGACGAAGGCGTCCAGCGTCTCCTTGGACTCGGTCTCGGTGGGCTCGATCATCAGCGCGCCGGCGACGACCAGCGGGAAGTAGACCGTCGGCGGGTGGAAGCCCTCGTCGATGAGCGCCTTGGCCACGTCCATGGTGGAGACGCCGGCGGCCTTCTGCAGCTTGTCGGTGAAGACCACCTCGTGCAGCGAGTCGGTGGCGTAGGGGAGGTGGTAGGCGTCCTGGAGCCGGGCCCGCACGTAGTTGGCGTTCAGCACCGCCAGCTCGGCGCTGCGCCGCAGCCCCTCCGGCCCGAGCTCGCGGATCAGCGCCCAGGCCCGGACCATCATCCCGAAGTTGCCGTGGAACTCCCGCAGCCGCCCCACCGTCCGCGGCCGCTCGCGCGGGTCGGTGATCAGCCGGTAGGCGGAGCCCTCCCGCACCACCACCGGCAGCGGCAGGAAGGGCAGCAGCGCCTCCTTCACCGCCACCGGGCCGGAGCCGGGGCCGCCGCCGCCGTGGGGCGTGGCGAAGGTCTTGTGGAGGTTGAACTGCATGACGTCGAAGCCCATGTCGCCGGGCCGGGCCACGCCCAGCAGGGCGTTCAGGTTGGCGCCGTCCCCGTAGACCAGCCCCCCCTTGGCGTGGACCACCTCGGCGATGGCCCCGATGTCGCTCTCGAAGACCCCCAGGGTGTTGGGGTTGGTGATCATGATGGCGGCGACGTCCTCGTCCATCGCCGCCCGGACCGCGTCGGGGTGCAGCCGCCCGTCGGGGCCGCTCTTCACCTCGACGATCTTGTAGCCGTTGAAGGCGGCGCTGGCCGGGTTGGTCCCGTGGGCGGTGTCGGGGATGAGCACCTTCTTGCGCGCGTTGCCCCGGGCCACGTGGTAGGCGCGGATCATCATCACGCCGCAGAGCTCGCCGTGGGCGCCGGCCGCCGGGGCGATGGTGGTCCCGGCGAAGCCGGAGATCTCCGAGAGCGCCCGCTCCAGCCGGTACATGAGCTCGAGCGACCCCTGGCACATCTCCGCCGGCAGCAGCGGGTGGGCCGCGGCGAAGCCGGGCAGCCGGGCCAGCGCCTCGCTCGACTTCGGGTTGTACTTCATGGTGCAGGAGCCCAGCGGGTAGAAGCCGGTGTCGATGCCGTGGTTCCAGACCGAGAGGCGCGTGAAGTGGCGCACCACGTCCAGCTCGGCCAGCGACGGCAGCCCCTCCACCTCGCCGCGCAGCAGGCCGGCCGGGAGATCCTTCGCCGGATCCCAGGCGCCGGTGGGGGCGGGGAGCGAGACGCCGGTGCGCCCGCCGCCGGCGTGCTCGAAGATGAGCTTCTCCTCGTAGGCCAGGCCGCGCACCGCGCCGCCGGTCCCCGGCCGCGCCTCGCCGCCGGCGCCGCCGGCCCCCTGCTCCATGCTCGGCTTCCACCCCGTGGTGTTGGCCATGGCTACCCCCTCACCGACCGGGCGAAGAGCTCGATGAGCTCGGGCGAGTGCAGCTCGGTGGCCGCGCACAGCAGCGACCCCCGGAAGCGCGGCTCCGGGAACCAGCGCGACAGCGGCGCGCCGGCGGCGATCCCCTTCTTCGCCAGCCGGGCCACCACCGCGGCGGCGTCGCCGACCTCGAAGGCCAGCTCGTTGAAGGCCGGGCCGGAGAAGGTGGGGGCGAAGCCGGCCCGGCCCATGGCGTCGCGCAGCATCCGGGCCCGCTCGAAGTTCACCCGCGCCAGCTGGGCCAGCCCCCGCCGCCCCAGCAGCGAGAGGTGGATGGTGGCGGCCAGGGCCATCAGCCCGGCGTTGGTGCAGATGTTGGAGGTGGCCCGCTCCCGCCGGATGTGCTGCTCCCGGGTGGAGAGGGTGAGGACGAAGCCGCGCCGCCCCTGCTTGTCCACGGTGGCGCCGCAGACCCGGCCCGGCATCTGCCGGACCTGCTCCTGGCGCAGGGCCAGGAAGCCGGCGGCCGGGCCGCCGAAGGCGAGCCCGGCGCCGAAGCTCTGCATCGTCCCCACCGCCACGTCGGCGCCCAGCTTGCCCGGCGCCTCCAGCAGGCCGAAGGCGACGGCCTCGCTGGTCACCGAGACGGCGACGGCGCCCGCCTTCCGGGCCAGGGCCGCCGCCTCGGGCAGGGCGTCCACCACGCCGAAGAAGTTGGGGTAGCCGACGATCACCGCGGCGGTCGCCCCGTCCACGGCCCGCTCCAGCGCCGCCAGGTCGGTGCGGCCGTCGGCGCCCCAGGGCACGGTGACGATCTCGTCGCCGGTGGAGGCCAGGTAGGTGGCCAGCACCGCCCGGTAGTCGGGGTGCACCGCCGCCGAGACCACGATCTTCCGCCGGTCGGTGAGCCGGGTGGCCATCAGCGCCGCCTCGGCCATGGCGGTGGCGCCGTCGTACATCGAGGCGTTGGCCACCTCGAGGCCGGTGAGCAGGGTGACGAAGGTCTGCCACTCGAAGAGCGCCTGCAGCGTCCCCTGGCTGACCTCGGGCTGGTAGGGGGTGTAGGCGGTGAAGAACTCGCCGCGCAGCAGCAGCTGGTCCACCGCCGGGGGCACGTGGTGCGGGTAGGCGCCGGCGCCCAGGAAGGGCGGGTGCTCCACCCGGTTGGCCGCGGCCAGCCGGCCCAGCTCGGCGAAGAGCCCGATCTCGTCGATGGCCGGCGGGACGTCCAGCGGCCGGCGGAGCCGGAGCGGCGCGGGGATGGAGCGGAAGAGCGTCTCGACGTCCGGGGCGCCGACGGCGTCGAGCATGCGGCGCACGTCGTCCGGCGTGTGGGGGTGGTAGCGCAAGCGGCCTCCAGGGTTGGAGGCGGAGGTGATTCGGTCCGCGGCGGCGCCGGAGCGCCGGGCGCCCGGCTACTCGGCCTCTTCCTCCAGGAACTTCCGGTAGGCCGCCGGGTCGAGGAGCTCCTTCAGCTCCTTCGGGTCGCTCATCTCCACCTGGATCATCCAGCCTTCCTCGTACGGATCCTCGTTGACGGTCTCGGGCGCGTCCACCAGCGGGTCGTTCACCTCGACCACCTTGCCGCTCACCGGGGCGAAGAGGTCGGAGACCGCCTTGGTGGACTCGACCACGCCGAAGGTCTCGCCCTTCTTCAGCACGTCCCCCACCTTGGGCAGCTCGAGGTAGACGACGTCGCCGAGCGCGTCCTGGGCGTGGTCGGTGATGCCGACGACGGCCCGGCCGCCCTTCACGCGGCACCACTCGTGCTCGCGGGTGTACTGGAGGTCTTCGGGGAAGTTCATGGCGCGGCTCCCGGGGAAGCGGGCTTGGGTTTCGAGTAGAAGGGGGTCTTCACGACCCGCGCGGCGGCGGCGCGGCCGCGGATCTCGACGGCGAAGGTGCTGCCCTCGGCCGCCAGCGGCGCCGGCACGTAGGCCAGCCCCACGGCGATCTCCAGCGAGGGGGAGCGCGTGCCGCTGGTGACCACGCCCACCGGCTGGCCGTCGCGCAGCACCCGGTAGCCGTGGCGCGGGATGCCCGGGTCGGTGAGGGTGAAGCCCACCAGCTTGCGCGGGACGCCCGCCTCCTTCTGGCGGGCCAGCGCCTCGCGCCCCACGAAGTCGCCCTTGTCCAGCTTCACCACCCAGCCCAGGCCGGCCTCAAGGGGCGTGGTGTCGTCGTCCATGTCGCTGCCGTAGAGCCGGTAGGCCATCTCCAGCCGCAGCGAGTCGCGGGCGCCGAGGCCCGCCGGGATCACCCGCGCCGCGGCCCCGGCCTCGAGGAGCGCGCCCCACAGCGCCGGCGCCCGGCCGGGCGGGCAGAAGAGCTCGAAGCCGTCCTCGCCGGTGTAGCCGGTGCGGGCGACGATGCAGGGGACGCCGGCCACGTCGCCGGTGGTGAAGCGGTAGGTGCCGACCGAGCCGAGGCGCACCGCGGTGAGCTTCTGGACCACCGCGGCGGCGGCCGGCCCCTGCAGCGCCAGCTGGGCCCAGGCGTCCGACTCGTTCTGCACGTCGGCGCCGCCGGCGTGGCCGTGGAGCCAGTCGAAGTCCTTCTGCCGGTTGGCGGCGTTCACGCACACCAGCAGGTCCGTGGCCGAGCGGCGGTAGACCACCACGTCGTCCACGATGCCGCCGGTGTCGCGGCAGAGGCAGCCGTACATCGCCTGCCCGTCGGCGCACTTCGCGAGGTCGTTGGTGAAGAGCCGCTGCAGCGACGCCAGCGCCTTCGGCCCCCGGAAGACCACCTCGCCCATGTGCGAGACGTCGAAGAGGCCGGCCCGGGTGCGCACCGCCTCGTGCTCGTCGAGGATGCCGGTGTACTGCACCGGCATGTCCCACCCGGCGAACTCGACGATGCGCGCGCCGGCCTTCACGTGGACGTCGTACAGCGGAGTGCGCTGGGCCATGGGGTGCGGCGATGATAGCGATGTCCGCCCCCCGGTCAAGCGAAGCCGGAGCCCGCTCCCGCGGTGGATTTTTCGCCGCCGCCGCGCCCGGCCGGGGCAGGGGCCGCGCCGCTCCCGCCGGGCCGGGTCGCGAGCGACACCGCCACGGTGATCAGCGCCGAGAGCGGCAGGGCCACCGCCACCGGATCGACGTGGGCCCAGACCGTCCCGGCGGCCCAGCGGCCCGGGCCCGGGGCCGCCGACTCCGGCCGGTGGACCAGCAGCGCCCAGAGCGCCCAGGCGCCGGCGCCCGCCGCCATGCCGGCGCCCGCGCCGCCGCCCGTTGACCGGGCCGCGACCAC
>JAJZTO010000207.1 GCA_021848865.1 Myxococcales bacterium | reverse complement strand
ACGGCGCTGCTCCTCGGCATCGTGCTCCGGGGGGCCGCCTTCACCTTCCGCACCTACGACGAGCCCCGCGACGCGGTGCAGGCGCGCTGGGGGCTGCTCTTCTCCGGCTCCAGCGTCATCGCGCCGCTGCTCCTCGGCGCCTCGGTGGGGGCCCTGGCCTCGGGCCGCCTGCGGGTCGCGCCCGACGGGACGCCGCTCTCCCCGCCCGGCGCCTGGCTCGGCGCCTTCCCGGCGGCGGTGGGGCTCTTCGCCTTCTCGCTCTTCGCCTTCCTCGCCGCCGTCTACCTCACGGTGGAGGCGCGCGGCGCGCTGCAGGAGGACTTCCGGCGGCGGGCCCTGCTCTCCGGGGTGGCGGTCTTCGTCGCCGCCGCCGCCGCGGCCCTGCTCTCCTGGCGCGACGCGCCGCTCGTCTTCCACGGGCTCACCGGCCGCGCCTGGTCCCTCCCGCTCCACGCCGCCACCGCCGCCGCCGCCCTGACCGCCTTCGGCGCCCTCTGGGGCCGGCGCTTCCGCCTGGCCCGGCTCGCCGCCGCCGCCCAGGTGGCGCTCATCGTCGTCGGCTGGGGCGCGTCGCAGTACCCCTACCTGGTGGTGCCGGACGTCACGCTCTCGGCCGCCGCCCCGCGGGCCACGCTGGTCCCGCTCCTCTGGGCGCTGGCCGCCGGGGCCCTGACCCTCTTCCCCAGCCTCTGGCTGCTCTTCCGGGTGTTCAAGGGGCGGCGCGCCGGGCCCGGCGCCCGGCTCTAGATCCTTTCCGGCCCCGGCGCGTTCCTCCCCGGCAGGAGGAGGAACCCCATGCGCCTCGCCCCCCTGCTGCTCGCCGCCGCACTCGCCGCTCCCGACGGCCTCGCCGGCCCGCCCGGCGCGCGCCTCCGCCCCGACCCGTCCTACCCGGACGCCGTGGCGCGCGTCGCCTCGATGGTCCGCGACCCCGGCGCCCGGGCGCTGGCGGCGCGCCACGGCCTGCGCCTCCTCGACCTCACCTGGGAGGACACCGGCCGCTGGCAGGGCTCGGCGGTCGGCCCCAACATCAGCGACGTCACCATCGAGGTGGTCTCGACGGACCGGGCCGCCCGCCAGCTGGCGCTGATGCCGGTGCTGCGCTTCCCCAACTTCTCCGACCGCACCGCCGACGTCCGGCTCGACCGGATCTTCCTCCGGGTCGGCAACGAGCGGGCCGGCGGGCGCGACCGGGTCCTCTCCCTGCGCGAGTTCCTCGACGACCCCGGCCGCTGGCTCTCCCGGCCCGGCGACGGCGCCATCCGCGGCGGGTCGCTGCTCGCGCCCCGCGACACCCACGCCCTGGTCTCGGCCCAGGCCGCCTTCCTGCCGGTGCCCCGGGGCGGCCAGGCCACCTTCCACCCGGTGATCTTCAACTACCAGTCCACGGCCGGCTCGCCGGCGGTGCTCACCATCCTGGTGACGCGCCAGGGCACCTCGCTCGCCGTGGTCGACAACGCCCGCGACGGCGTCGGCGGCGGCCGCAGCCGGGGCCAGCGCCTCTTCTTCAACGCCGGCGGGGAGCGCGCCCCGCTCACCGCCGAGCGGCGCTCCGACGTCGAGGACCGGGGCGCGACCTCGAACGGCGAGGCGGCCGCCGAGGTGGGCGAGGACGCGAACCTCCTGCTGCTCGTCCAGGTGCCGCTGCGCCACCGGGAGCGGCGGCCCTGGGCCCTGGGAGCGCCCGCGGCCGCGGCGCCCATGGCCATGGCCGAGTCGAAGGCCGCCCGCGGCGCCGCCGACCTGGAGACGGCGGTGCTGGGCCACGGCGCGCTGCAGGGCCCCTTCACCGAGCTGGCCGGCCTCGGGGTGGAGCGCGACCCGCGCTTCCCGATCCGGGTGACGGTGCAGTTCTACCAGGCGGTGTCGGGGCCGCGGATCGGCGAGGCGGAGATGGCCGGCCTGGCGCGGCTGGTCGGCAAGGTCCACGAGAAGGGGGACTGGGTCGGCTCGCTGGTCTGCCCGGGCCCGGGAGACGCCGGGCGCCCCACCGCCTGGCGGGGCGCCGCCGGCCGGCCCGACCAGCTCTCCTGGTGGGACTTCCCGGGGCTGGTGGAGCGCTGGCGCGGTCAGGGCGCGCGGCGCGAGGCCATCGGCGTCCGCTAGCGGCCTCCCCGGGGCCGCCGCGGGAGGGGCGGCGGCCGCGGGGTGCGGTTCGGGCTGCCGCGGCGGGGACGGGCGGCTAGAATGCGCCGCCATGACCGACGCCCCCCGCCGCCACTTCGCCAGCGACAACTACGCCGGGATCTGCCCCGAGGCCTGGGCCGCGCTGGCCGAGGCCAACGCCGACCACGCCCCCGGGTACGGCGACGACCCCTGGACGGCGCGCGCCGCCGACCTCGTCCGCCAGGTCTTCGAGACCGACTGCGACGTCTACTTCGTCTTCAACGGCACCAGCGCCAACTCCCTGGCGCTCGCCTCGCTGGGCCAGAGCTACCACTCCATCCTCTGCCACGAGGTGGCCCACGTGGAGGTGGACGAGTGCGGCGCCCCGGAGTTCTTCTCCAACGGCATGAAGGTGCTCACCGTGCCGGGCGCCCAGGGGAAGGTGACGCCGGCCGCCGTCGAGCACGCCGTCCGCCGCCGCACCGACATCCACTACCCCAAGCCGCGGGCGGTGAGCCTGACCCAGGCCACCGAGGTGGGGACGGTCTACGCCCCCGACGAGCTGAAGGCCATCTGGGCCACCGCCCGGTCGCTCGGGCTGCGGATCCACATGGACGGGGCCCGCTTCGCCAACGCCGTGGCCGGGCTGGGGGTGGCGCCCAAGGAGATCACCTGGCAGGCGGGCGTGGACGTGCTCAGCCTCGGCGGCACCAAGAACGGCCTGGCGGTGGGCGAGGCGGTGGTCTTCTTCGACCGCTCCCTCTCGAAGGAGTTCGACTACCGGTGCAAGCAGGCCGGCCAGCTCGCCTCCAAGATGCGCTTCCTGGCCGCGCCCTGGGTGGGGATGCTGCAGGACGGCGCCTGGCTCCGGAACGCCCGCCACGCCAACGACATGGCGGCGCTGCTCGACGGGCTGCTGCGCGCCACCCCGGGGGTCAAGGTCCTGCAGCCGCGCCAGGCCAACAGCGTCTTCGCCGAGCTGCCCAAGCCGGTGGTGGAGGCGCTGCACGACAAGGGCTGGCGCTTCTACGACTTCATCGCCTGGGGCGGCTGCCGCCTGATGTGCGCCTGGGACACCACCGAGGCCGACGTCCGGGCCTTCGCCGGCGACGTCCGGGCGCTCATGGCCCGGCCCGCCGCCGGCCGGTAGCGCGCCGGGTCACGCCCCCCGGCGTGCGGGCGCGCGCGCCGGGCGCGGCTTGCGCGGCGCCGCGATGCGGCCGCGCGCCTCGTCGTAGGCGAAGAGGCCGCCCCAGGCCGCCCAGGCGACCAGGGTCCCGAAGACCGCGTCGTGGTTCTCGCTCGGCAGGTGGAGGGCGATGAGCTCGAGGACGAAGTCGCGGTCGAGCCGGTGGCGGGGTTGGCGCTCCAGGGCCTCCCGGACCAGGGCGAAGAGCTTCAGGTCGAGGAGCCGCTCGCGCCACAGCGCCTTCCGCTCCGCCGGCGCGGCGCGCACGAAGCGGAGGCCGGCGGCGGTGAGCACCACCATCCGGCGGGGCGTGTCCACCCACGAGAGCAGCTCGGCGGCCTGCACCGCGGCGATGACCTCCCCGAACTCCCGGCCGGTGTCGCTGGCGATGCGGAACAGCTCCTCGCGCCCGCCGCGGGCGTCCAGGTACTCGAGCAGCCCGACGATCGCGCCGGGGCGGGCCTGGGGCAGCGGCTCGACGGGCGGGGCCGGCGGCGCCACGTCCGGCAGCTGGGCCCCGGTGATGACGTCGTGGAGCCGGTCCACCAGCGCCTGGAGCTCCGGATCGCGGTAGTCGCGCGGGCGCGGCAGCCGGTTCTCCACGACGGTGCGGACGCGGCCGGGCCGGGCGTCGAGCACGGCGATGCGGTCGGCCATCCAGGCCACCTCCTTGATGTCGTGGCTCACCATCACCACCGCGGAGAGCCGCCGCCCCGCGGCCGACCAGATGTCGACGACCTCGGCGCGCAGGCTCTCGGCGGTGAGCGCGTCCACCTGGCTGAAGGGCTCGTCCATGAAGAGCATCTCCGGGTCGAGCGACAGCGCCCGCGCCATGCCCACCCGCTGCTTCATCCCGCCCGACATCTGGCGCGGGAAGGCCTCCTCGAACCCGGCCAGCCCCACCGTCCGCACCGCCTGCGCCGCCCGCTCGGCCACCTCCTCCGCCGGGAGCCCCTGCGCCTCCAGCACCGCGGCGACGTTCTGGGACACCGTCATCCAGGGGAAGAGGGCGAAGCTCTGGAAGACGAAGCCGACGCCGGGGTTGAGCCCGCGCAGCGGCGCGCCGTGGAACCGCACCTCGCCGCGGCTCGGCGGCGTGAGCCCGGCCAGGATCCGCAGGATGGTGGACTTCCCGCAGCCCGAGGGGCCGAGCAGCGCCAGCACCTCGCGCGGCCGGACCTCCAGGGTGACGTCGTCGAGCACGCGGAGCGGCGCGCCGTGCGCCTGGGGAAACTCCTGGACGACGTGGCGGAGCTCGCAGAGGGGGGCGGGATCGGCCATGGCGGGCTCCTAGCGCGAGAGCGCGAAACGGGTCTCGGCCAGCCGGTGCAGGCGCCGCCACACCAGCCGGTTGAAGAGCACCACCAGCGCCGCCATCAGCGTCACCGCCGCCGCCAGCGCCGGGTAGTCGGCCCGGGTGGCGGCCAGGCTGATGCGCGAGCCCAGCCCCTCGGTGGAGAGCACCTGGCCGCGGAAGGTCACGAGCTCCGAGACGATGCTGGCGTTCCAGGCGCCGCCGGCCGCCGTCACCCAGCCGGTCACCAGGAAGGGGAAGACCGCCGGGAGGTACAGCCCGCGGAAGCGCTGCCAGCGGCCCCAGCGGAAGAGCCGCGCCGCCTCGCGCAGGTCGGCGGGGATGGAGCTGGCGCCGGCCACGACGTTGAAGAGCACGTACCACTGGGTGCCGAGGAGCATGAGCAGGACGCTCCCCGGGCCGAGCCCCACGCCGGCCGCCGCGAGCGCCGCCACCACCGCCGGGAACAGCATGGGGGCGGGGAAGGAGGCGACCACCTGCACCACCGGCTGCAGCAGGCGGGAGAGGCGCGGCGACAGGCCGATGGCCAGCCCGGCCGGCAGCGCCCAGAGCGTGCCCAGCGCGGTGGCGCCGAGCACCCGCGCCAGGGTGAGCAGGGCGGCGCCGGCGAGGTCCCGCCACCCGGCGGCGGGCACGGCGCGGAGCAGGACCACCAGCCGCAGGCCCAGCAGGGCCAGCGCCCCGAGCAGCAGGGCGAAGGCCGCCCGGGGGAGGAGGGCACGGCGGCTCGCGCCCCGCCGCGGCCGGTCCGGGCGCGCCGGCGGGGGGCGGCGGGGAGGGACCGCGCGCGCCGCCAGGGCCCGCAGCGCCGGGATCAGGCGCGAGCGGGACAGCAGGGCGAGGGCC
>JAJZTO010000206.1 GCA_021848865.1 Myxococcales bacterium | reverse complement strand
GATCTGCTCATGGAGGGCGCCAGGTCGTCGTGCCGGTTCTCGCCGTGCTGGTTCTCGGCGAAGTAGAGCGGGTTCCGGGTCTTGCCGACGTCGTGGTAGTAGGCGCAGACCCGCGCCAGCAGCGGGTTGGCGCCCACCTCGCGCGCCGCCGCCTCCACCATCGCCCCCATGACCACCGAGTGGTGGTAGGTGCCCGGCGACTGGACGATGAGGTCCTTCAGCGCCGGGTGGTTCAGGTTGGCGAGCTCCCGGAGGCGCGCCTCGGTGACGGCGCCCAGGGCGCGCTCCGAGAGCGGCAGGAGCAGGGCCGCCGCCGCCGGGACCAGCAGCGCGCCGCCCGCCAGGGCCAGCACGGCCGGCGCCACCGCCTCGGCCAGCGGCCGCCCGGCGAAGAGCTGCGCCGCGAGGACCAGCACCACCCCGAGGAGCCCCAGCGCCGCGCCCGCCTCCAGCAGGCCGAGCCGGCTGCGGACCCGGGGGCCGAGCCCCACCGCCGCCACCGCGGTCACCAGCGCCTGCAGGCCGAAGAGGAAGGAGGGACCGCCCGACAGCCCGGCCGCCAGCCCCGAGGCGACGGCGAAGCGCAGCGCCAGCTCGGCCGGGAGCAGCGCCCGCACCGCCAGCACGCCCGCGGCCACCGGGGCCAGCAGCGAGAAGGCCTCGGGCGTCAGCAGCGGGAAGCGGTCGTGGAGGAGGTCGCCGGAGGCCGCGGCGCCGGCCGCCAGCGCCACCGTGCCCAGGAACAGCACCGCGAGCAGCGCCGCCTGGCGCCGGGTGGGGCGCGCCCCGCCCCGCGGCCACGCCAGCAGCACCAGCAGCGCCACCAGCGCGGCCGCCCCCAGGCGGACGGTGCCCGCGTCCGGCGCCCGGGCCTGCGCCTGGATGCCGCGGAACAGGACCAGGTGGCGCCGCTCGATGCGGTCGCCGGCGCCGACGATGCGCTCGCCGCGGCGGACCTGGAGGACGACCGGCCGGACCCGCTGCGCCGCCTCCCGCTGCCGGCGCGAGGTCTCGGCCAGGTCGAAGGCCAGGGTGGGGCGCTGCAGCAGCACGGCGACGCGCACCACCGCCTGGCGCACCGAGGCGGGCCAGGCGGCCGGCAGGGTGGCCTCCTCGCGGCGAAGCTCGTCGCGGACGCCGCGCAGGTCCCGGACCAGCGCCAGGTCGGGCACCAGCCGCTCGCCCCGCGGGATGCCGTCGCGCAGCGTCCGGACCACGATCCCGCGCTCGGCGTCGGCGAGGAGCCGCTCCCGGTCCTCCACCACCATCCCGGTGAGGGCGTGGCCCAGGAGCGCCGCCAGCCGCTGCTCCGGCCCGTCGCCGACCCGGTGCTCGGTCAGGGCCGCCAGCTCCTCGTCGCGCAGCGGGATCCCCAGCCGTGCGCCCAGGGTCGTCCGGGCGGCCGCCTGCACCGCCGGGCCGCGGCGGCGCTCGCGCCGCGCGTCCTCCGCCGCCTGGCGCGAGGCCTCGAAGGCGGCGCGGACCCGCTCCAGGGCCTCCTCGGCCGCCCCCTCGTCGTAGTCGTAGACCGGCGGCTGGGCGGCGGCCGCCTCCTCGCGGAGCCGGGCGGTGGCCTCGGCGTCGGGGACGTCGTAGTCCCGCGCGGCGCGGATGGTGGCCGGCGCCGTCGTCCCCAGGGCCTCGTCCCCGGGGAAGCGCGGCGCCAGGCTCCGGGGGACCAGCAGCCAGGCCCCGCCCACCGCCGCCAGCGCGGTGAGGGCCGCCCCGAGGAGCCAGCCGGCCAGCCGGCGCCAGGCGTGGCGGGAGGCGAGCCGGGCGAGGAGCCCGGGCGGCGAGCGGGAGGGGTCGGCGGGAGCCAAGGCGCGCAAAGCCTGTCACCGGGAGGCGGGAAAGGCAACGGGAGGGCGGGCAGCGGGACCGCCCGCCTCCGCCGTGCGGGGGGGCGGCGAATCGGCCGCCGTCCCTCAGGGTTTCGGCGGCTGCTCCGCCGGCGGGCGGCGCCGCTCCGACTCGTAGACGTCGTAGGCCTTCACCACCTCCTGCACCAGGGGGTGGCGCACCACGTCCACCTCGCTGAAGGCGCAGAAGGCGATGCCCTCGATGCCCCGGAGCACCTTCTGGACCTCCTGGAGCCCCGAGGGGCGGCCCGACGGCAGGTCCACCTGGGTCACGTCGCCGGTGACCACCGCCTTCGACCCGTAGCCCAGCCGGGTGAGGAACATCTTCATCTGCTCGCTGGTGGTGTTCTGGGCCTCGTCCAGGATCACGAAGGAGTCGTTGAGGGTGCGTCCCCGCATGAAGGCCAGCGGCGCGACCTCGACGGTGCCGCGCTCGATGAAGGCGGTGGCCTTCTCCGAGTCCACCATGTCGAAGAGGGCGTCGTAGAGCGGCCGCAGGTAGGGGTTCACCTTCTCGGCGATGTCGCCCGGCAGGAAGCCGAGCCGCTCGCCGGCCTCCACCGCGGGGCGGCAGAGGACGATGCGCTTGGCCCGGCGCTCCACCAGCGACGCCACCGCCATGGCCATCGCCAGGTAGGTCTTGCCGGTGCCGGCCGGGCCGATCCCGAAGACGATGTCGTTGTCGCGGATGGCCTGGACGTAGCGCTTCTGGCCCAGCCCCTTGGGCGTGATCACCCGGTGGCGGGCCGAGACGTAGACCGTCTCGCCGAAGATCTCCTTGAGCGCCACGCCCTGGCCGGCGAGCTTGGTGGCCTGGTCCACGTCCTCGAGGTGCAGGGGGTAGCCGCCGGCGACCAGCTCGTAGAGCTCGCGGAGCAGCCCCTCCGCCAGCCGGACCCGGGCCGGGTCGCCGCTCAGGACCACCTGCAGCCCCCGGGAGCCGGCCTGGACGCCCAGCCGCCGCTCGACGAGCTTCAGGTGCTCCTGGTGCGCGCCGCACAGCGCCCGGAACCTCTCGTTGTCCTCGAACTCGACGCGGGCCGTACCGGCCGGCGGCGCCTGGGCGTCGCTCAATCGTCCTCCTCCGGGGAGCGGGTGGCGCCCCGCCCATCCATAACCCCTCGCCCCGCCGCGGGCACGCCCCTACTCCACCGGCGGGAGGAGCACGTAGCCCGGCCCGTTCCGCCGGTAGTGCCAGGGTTCGGCCCACGGATAGCGCAGGTCGCGCCCCTCGGCGAGCCCCGCCTCCACCAGGTCGGCGAGGTGGGCCGGGTAGTCCCCCTTCTCCAGCCGGTAGACCTCCAGCGCCCCGCGGAGCCGCCCGACCTGGTACCGGGAGAGGAAGCGCTGCACGGTGTCGTCGCGCAGCCCCGGCGCGGCCGTGAGCCCCCGGGCGCTGATGGCCGCGGCGATGGCCGCCAGCAGCGCGGCGATGGCGGCCGTCGCGGCCAGGCCCGCGGCGCCCCGCCGCAGCCGATCGCGCCAGCTCCTCGCCATCGCCTGGGCCGCCGAGCGGCGGACCGGCTCCACCGACCCGAGGTAGCCCAGGTTCAGCAGCGCGAGCAGCGCCTTGCAGGTCTCGAACTCGCCCAGGCGCGAGAGGTCGACGACGCGCTCGACGGTCCGGCCGGGCTCCGCCAGGTCGTAGACGGTGCGCTCGCTGGCCCCCAGGCCCGACCGCTCGCCCGACCGCTCCCGCGGCCCGCCGAAGGTGATCTCCTCCTCGGTGGGGCCGAGCGAGACCGTGACCGAACGGGTCCGCTCCCGCTCCCCCTCGAGCGGCTTGAGCCGCTCGAAGGTCATGAGCGGCGACGGGATGCGGCGGCGGATCATGGGCCACTCGTCCACCTGCCGGAAGCCCTCCATGAGGAGGTTCTCGGCGCGGAGCGGCGACACCGTCTCCCGGTCGTACTCGACGGCCCCGGGCTCGAAGAAGTAGGTGCCCGACTTCCAGGCGAAGAGCCGGTAGACCGTCTCGGTGGTCTGCAGCGTGGACATCTGGCGCAGGTCCTCGGTGGAGACCAGCTGCTGCTCCACCAGGATGTCGCCCAGCCGCCGCAGCGTGCGGGTCTGGAGGTCGAGGACCCGGGAGAGATCCTCGTCCCGCAGCAGGCCGGCGCGCACCAGCCGGGTGCCGAGCCGCTCCTTCGCCTTGCGCCCGGCGTGCTCGGCCTTCACCACGTACCCGTCGGCGATGGTGATGTGGACCTCCTCGTCGCGCGACCGGAGGTGCAGCACCCCGCTCTTCGACTGCTGGCCGATGAGCTGGAGGATCTCGGCGATCCCGAAGTCCTTGAGGGTGCCCTGGAGCGCCATGGTCAGTCCCGCGGCCGGCGCCAGGCGTCCCGGACCGCCAGGCCGTAGAGGGCGAGGCCCAGCGGCAGCGCCACCGCCAGCTTGCCCGCCAGGAGGAAGGGCGAGGGGTGGGGCGGCGGGACCAGGCCGCGCCAGAAGAGCAGCACGAAGCCCAGGAAGGCGAGCCCGAGGAGCACCAGGGCGCCCCGCACCGCCTGGCCGCGCCAGACGTGGCCCCCGCCGCCCGAGAGCAGGGCCAGGACGCGCTCGGTCCAGCGCGCCGCCGCCTCGTGGCGCCGCACCTGCGCCTCCTTGCGCTCGCGGTCGCGCGGCTCGACCTGCCCCTTGCGCTGGAAGACGTGGACGCACTGGCCGCAGAGCGGCCCGGCCTGCGCCTCGCAGCGCGGGCAGGCCGGCCGGCCGCAGCGGTCGCAGGCCACGGTCCGGCGCGCCCGGCGCCCCAGCAGCGCGGCGGCCCAGAGCAGCAGCAGGAAGCCGAGCGGAGCCCAGGGCCAGAGGCGCGGCGGCACGCGCCCCGCCAGGCGGGCCCGCACCGCCTCGCGGGCCAGCGCCGGCGTCGGATCCCCCGCGACCAGGCGCTCGATGGCGGCCTCGCCCACCGGCACGTCGACGATCCAGCGGTTGGCGCGGAAGTCGTCGTCCGAGCCGTGGCGGGCGATGAAGCCCGGGGCCAGGTGCTCGGCCCGGCGGCGGGCCTGCTGCGACTGCTCCAGCTGCGACTGGCGCAGGTAGAGCTTGGAGAGGTTGTAGGAGGCGGCGGCCAGGGTGACGGGGTCGGTGGCCCGGTCGGCGGCGTCCAGCCAGGCGGCCTTGGCGTGCTCCACGTCGCCCTGGAGGAAGGCGACGTTCCCGACGTTCACCAGCAGCTCGGCGGCGGGCGCGCCCGCCTCGCCGGCGCGGTCGTACCAGCGCGAGGCCGCGGCCAGGTCGCCGCGGCGCTTGTGGAAGCGGCCGATGGCGGCCAGCGCCGGCGCCGGGAGGTCGGCGCGCGCCTCCAGGCGGGCCGCGCGCTCGCCGCCGTCGGCGCCGTGCTCCAGCTCGTAGACCTCCTCGGCCAGCGAGCCGGTCCAGGCGGTGGCCCGGGCGGCGGCGCCGGTGGCGAGCGGGAGCACGGCCAGCACCGCCAGCGCCACGGTGGCCAGCAGCCGCTCGCGCCAGGGCAGGTGGAACCAGGCGAGCAGCGTCGCGCCGGCCAGGAAGGCCCAGGGGCCGAGCCCCAGCGCCAGCGGGAGGCCGAGCAGCACCAGCAGCAGGAAGAAGGCCTGCAGCGGCACGAGCGAGCGGACCACCGGCAGGTGGGTGAAGTCGTGGAAGAGGACCCGG
>JAJZTO010000205.1:4277-5502 GCA_021848865.1 Myxococcales bacterium | reverse complement strand
GATCTTGCCGGTGCGGCGCGTCACCAGCTCCTCGACCCGGGCCAGCGGCAGCTCCACCGCGGTGAGGACCGCGCTGCGCCGCTCGGCGCCGCGCCGCCAGGCCACCGCGGCGGCGGCGCCGATGGGGAGCTCGCGCGCCCGGAAGCGCAGCTCCTCGACGCTCTCCACCGGCTGGCCGGCGAAGGACTCGAGGCGGTCCCCCGGCTGCAGGCCGGCCGCCGCCGCCGGCGAGCCCGGATCGACGGCGGCCACCGCCACGCCGCCGCCCCGCCGCCTCCCGTCCACCTCGCGCCCCGGCAGCCCCGCGAACTCCAGGCCCAGCCAGCTCTCCCGCACCTCGCCGTGCCGGATGAGGTCCTCGGCGATGCGCCGGGCGCGGTCGATGGGGATGGCGAACCCGATGCCGGCGTTGCGCTCCCCGAGGATGGCGGTGTTGATGCCGATGAGCTGGCCGTCGATGTTCACCAGCGCCCCGCCCGAGTTCCCCGGGTTGATCGAGGCGTCGGTCTGCACGAAGTCGAAGAGGGTGCGGTCCTCGGCCTGGAAGTTCCGGTGCACCGCCGAGACCACCCCCACGGTCACGGTGTGGGCCAGCCCGAAGGGGTTGCCCACCGCGATCACCGTCTCGCCGATCATCAGGTCGTCGGAGCGCCCCGCCGGGACGAAGGGCATGCGCTCCCGGGTGTCCAGCTTCAGCACCGCCAGGTCGGAGGAGGGGTCGGTCCCCACCACCTTGGCGCCGAGCTCGCGGCCGTCCACCAGCTGGACGCGGAAGCGGGCCCCGCGCTCCACCACGTGGTTGTTGGTGAGCACCCAGCCGTCGGGAGAGACCAGGACCCCCGAGCCCAGCGAGGTGACCTGGTAGCCCTTGCGGTAGCGGGGCTGCTCGAAGAGATCGCCGAAGAGGTCGGCGAGCGGGTCGGCGCCGCCGGAGCGCACCCGGATGCGCACCAGCTCCTCCGCGGTGACCGCCACCACCGCCGCCCGCACCTTCTCCACCGCCGCCACCACCGGCGTGCGGCGGGCGGGCGAGACGTGGTCGTCGACCGGGATGACGCCGCCCGCCATCCGCGCCGCCGCCGGTGCGGCGGCGAGGGCCAGCGCCAGGGCGACCGCCGCGGGCACCTAGTCCTCGTCGGCGGCGTTGTCCTCGAACTCGGACTCGACCGGGACCGCCTGCGCCTCCAGGTCGGGGAGCGCCTTGAGGAGGCGCTGGTAATCTTTC
>JAJZTO010000205.1:0-4267 GCA_021848865.1 Myxococcales bacterium | reverse complement strand
ATAAGTGCTCGTACTCCTTCTCGTCCAGCGTGCCCCTGCGCAGGTAGCGGGCGACGACGCGCTTGTCGAGCTGCTTGGTGTCGTTCATCTCGGACATGTTCTTCGTTCCCTTCGGAGGCCGGGAAAATAGGCGGCAGGTTGCGGGCCCGTCAAGCGCGTGCTAGGCCCCCCACCGTGGAAGCGGATCCCCGTGCCGAGCACGGCCGCCGGCTCTCGCGGCTGCGCGGACTCTACGCCATCGTCGGCGACGAGGACACCGTCGCCCGGGCGGCGGCGGCGATCCAGGGCGGCGCGGCGGTGGTCCAGCTCCGGCTCAAGCGCACCCCGACGGGCGCGGCGCTGGAGGCGGCCCGCCGGGTGGTGGCCGGGGCGGCCGGCCGCGCCCTGGTGATCGTCAACGACCGGGCCGACCTGGCGGTGCTCTCGGGCGCCGACGGCCTCCACGTCGGCGACGAGGACCTGCCGGTGGCCGAGGCCCGGCGCCTGGTCGGGCCCGGCCTCCTGCTCGGCCGCACCTGCCGCGGCGCCGAGGCGGCGCGGCGGGCGCTGGAGCAGGGGGCGGACCACGTCGGCTACGGGCCGATCTTCCCCAGCCGCACCAAGCCCATCGACGCCGGCCCCTTCGGCCTCGCCGGCCTGCGGGCCACCTGCGCCGCGGTGCCGGCGCCGGTGGTGGCCATCAGCGGCATCGAGCTCGGCAACGTCGGCGGGGTGGCCGAGGCCGGCGCCGCCTGCGCCGCGGTCATCGGCGACCTCTTCGACCGCGGCGACCCGCGGGAGCGGGCGGCCCTGCTGGCCCGCGCCTTCGCCGAGGGGGCGGGGAGGCGGCGGTGACCCGCCCGCGCCTCGGCCTCACCCTCGACGTCGCCGAGGACGGCGGGCGGTACTTCCTGAAGAAGGCGTACGCCGACGCCGTCTGGCGCGCCGGCGGGCTCCCGGTGCCGCTGGTCCACCCCCTCCCGGAGGGCTCGCCGGAGGGGGCGGCGGCGCTGCTCGCCGGCGTCGACGGCCTGGTGGTCACCGGCGGCGTGGCCGACGTCCCGCCGGAGCTGTACGGCGAGGCGCGCCGGCCCCAGTGCGGGCGGGTGAACCCGGCCCGGAGCGCGGCCGAGCTGGCGCTGCTCTCCCTGGCGCTCGCCGGCCGCGTGCCGGTGCTGGGCGTCTGCGGCGGCATGCAGCTCCTGGCGGTGGCGCTGGGCGGCGCGCTCTGGCAGGACCTGCCCACCGACCTCGAGGTCGGCGGACACGAGCAGCCCCACCCCAAGGACGTGCCCAGCCACGAGGTGATCGTGGAGGCCGGGAGCCTGCTGGCGCGCCTGGTGGGCGGGGGCGTGCTGCGGGTGAACTCCACCCACCACCAGGCGGTGCGGGAGCCGGGGCGCGCCGCGGTGGTGGCCCGCGCGCCGGACGGCGTCATCGAGGCCGTCGAGCTCGCGGACCACCCCTTCGCGCTGGGCGTGCAGTGGCACCCCGAGTCGGCGCAGGCCCACGAGCCGCGCCACCTCGCCCTCTACGCCGGCCTGGTCGAGGCGGCGCGGGGGCGGCGGTGAGGCCGGGGGTGCTGCTGGTGGCCGGGCTCGACCCGAGCGGCGGCGCCGGCCTGGCCGCCGACCTGGAGGCGCTGGCGGCGGTGGGGGCCCGCGGCTGGCCGGTGGCGGCGGCCCTCACCGCGCAGGGTCCGGGGGGCGCGCGGGCCTTCGAGCCGGTGCGGCCCGCCTGGCTCGCGGCCCAGCTCGACGCCCTGCTCGGCGGGCGCGGCCGGCGCGCCGTCCGGCCCGGCGCGGTGAAGACCGGGATGCTGGGCTCGGCCGCCAACGCCGCGGTGCTGGCGGCGCGCCTCTCCCGCGCCCCCCTGGCCGGCCTCCCGCTGGTGGTGGACCCGGTCCTGGCCGCCTCCTCGGGGCTGCCGCTGCTGCGGGGCGATCCGGCGCGGGCCCTGGCCCCGCTGCTGGCGGCGGCGGCGGTGGCGACGCCCAACCTGGCGGAGCTGGCGGCGCTCACCGGCCGCCCGGTCGCGGGCGACGAGGCGGCGGTGGAGGCGGCGCGGTCGCTCCCCTGCCGCGCGGTGCTGGTGAAGGGCGGGCACCGGCGGGGCGAGCCGGTGGACCTGCTGGTGCGGGGGCGCGAGGTGCTCCGCTTCCCGGGCCGGCGCCGCCCCGGGACCGCGCGCGGCACCGGCTGCCGGCTGGCGTCGGCGCTGGCCGGCCTCCTGGCGCGCGGGGAGGCGCTGCCGGACGCCGTCCGCGGCGCCAAGCGGGTGGTGGAGCGGTACCTGGACGGCGCGCGGCGCTAGGCGGACCGGCCGCGCAGCCGCCGCACGCCGTCGCGCAGCAGCCGGGCCAGGGGCCGGAAGAAGGCCCGCAGCCGCCGGCCCGGGGTGCGCTCGCGCAGCGCCAGCCAGTCGGCGTGCAGCTCCCGCACCGGCGCCGGGAGCCAGCGGGCCTGGACCTGCTCGCGCTCCCGGGCCACCCGCTCGGCGTTCTCCGGCCGGGTGGAGAGGCCGTCCTGGCGGTGCACCGCGAGCGTCACCGGCACCTTGCGCGCCCGGCCGCGCTCGGCGAGGAGGATGCGCATCATCAGGTCGTAGTCGGCGACGATCCGCAGCGAGGTGTCGTAGCCGCCCAGCCGCGCGAAGGTCGACCGGCGGAAGAGGGTGGCCTGGGTGCAGAGGGTGCTGCGCAGCAGGTAGGGGAGCAGCAGCCGGTCGGGGGGCGTGCTGCGCCGCACCGCCCCGCGCTTCTCGTAGAGCACGTCGCAGTAGACCAGCTCGGGCTCGTCGGCGCCCAGGCCGGCGAAGAGCCGCTCCAGGGCGTCGTCGGCGGCGAGGTGGTCGCCGGCGTTCAGGAAGAGGAGCCAGTCGCCGCCGGCCATCGCCGCGCCCTTGTTCTGGGCCTGGTAGACGCCGCCGTCCTTCTCCGAGACCCAGCGGGCGATCCGCGGGGCGTGGGCCCGCAGCACCTCGAGCGAGCCGTCGGTGGAGCCGCCGTCCACCACCACCAGCTCGAGGTCGCCGAAGCCCTGGCGCTCCACGCTCTCCAGGGTGCGGGCCAGCCCCTCGCGGTCGTTCAGGCAGACGGTGACGATGGAGAGGGCGGGCGCCACCCGCGCATCCTACCCTCCGCGCTGGCGCTCGGCGAAGTAGGTGTGGTTCCGGAAGAACACCAGCGGCACCGAGCCGGTGGGCCCCTGCCGCTGCTTGGCGACGATGAGCTCCACCTCCTGCACCTCGGAGCCGCCGCCCGGGGCCGGCGCCGCCTCCTTCTCCTCCTCGGGCCGGTGCAGGAAGAGCACCACGTCGGCGTCCTGCTCGATGGCGCCCGACTCGCGCAGGTCGGAGAGCATGGGCGGCTGGCCCTGGCGCTTCTCCACCGAGCGGTTGAGCTGGGAGAGGGCCAGCACCGGCACCGACAGCTCCTTGGCCAGGCTCTTCAGCGAGCGGCTGATGTTGGCGATCTCCTGCTCGCGGGACTGGAAGCCCGGGGCGTGCATGAGCTGGAGGTAGTCCACCACCACCAGGTCGAGCCCGCCCTCCCGGGAGATCTTCCGGCACTTGGAGCGCAGGTCCACCGGGGTGAGGACGAAGTTGTCGTCGAGCCAGATCTTCGCCCGCACCAGCCGGTCGCCCTGGACGCCGATCTTGTCCCAGTCGTTGCGCCCGAGCTGGCCCTGGGAGAGCCGCCGCCAGTCGAGCCGCGCCTCGCTCGCCAGCATGCGCAGCGAGAGCTGCTCGGAGGGCATCTCCAGGGAGAAGAAGGCCACCACCTTGTCGTGCCGGGTGGCGGCGTGGGTGGCGACGTTGAGCGCCAGGGCCGTCTTGCCCACCGAGGGTCGGGCCGCCAGCACCGCCAGCTGCCCCTTCTGCAGCCCCAGCGTCATCCGGTCGAAGCCGCCGATCCCGGTGGGGACGCCGGTGATGGGCGACTCGCCCTCCCGGACCCGGCGCTGCACCTCCTCCAGCATGGAGAGGGCCCGGTGGATCGGCTCCTCGACGTGCTTCAGGGTCTCGACCTGGTGGCCCTGGGCGGCGTGGAAGACCTCCTGCTCCGCCGTCTCCAGGAAGGCCTTCACGTCGGCCCCGGCGTCGTACCCCTGCGCCACCTTGGCCTGCATGACGATCATCATGCGGCGCAGGCGGGCCAGATCATTCACCAGCCGTGCATAGTGGTTGACGTTGGCGGCGGTGCCCAGGCCGCGCGACAGGGCGAAGGGCAGCTCGCGCGGGACCGCGGCGCCCAGGTGGCCCTTGGCGTCGAGCCGCTGCTGCACC
>JAJZTO010000204.1 GCA_021848865.1 Myxococcales bacterium | reverse complement strand
GAGGCGTCCCAGCCGCTGTAGCCGGCTCCGGCCCCGCCGCCCTCAGCTGGCGGGCGGCGCCGCGGCCCGGGCCAGCGCCTGGTGCAGGGCCGGCGAGTCCATCAGGCTCTTCACCGCCGCGGGCAGCGCGTGCTGCAGCGCCTCCTTGGCGTTGTCCACGCCCGCCACCTGCACCTCGTCCCGGAACGCCCCGGAGAAGGAGTCGCGGAAGAGCTCCCGCCCCTGGGCGTCCTTCACCGAGGCCAGGAAGCCGACGGCGGCCTGGCTGGGGAAGGCGAAGAAGCCGGACTTGAAGCGGTGCTCGAACACCGTGAGCTCGAGGAGCAGCGGGACCGCGGCGGTCCCCGTCACCTGGTAGCCGCGGGCCCGCAGCTCCCGGGCCACCGCCCGGCCCAGCAGGACCGGGACCGAGACGTCGCTCGTCAGCGCGCCGCCCTCCACGCCCTTGTGGGAGACGACGTCGGTCTTCGCCTGCCGCACGTCCCGGACCAGGACCTGGACCCGGATCGCCTGCGCCCCGGCGACCGGCGCCGCCGCGGCCAGCGGGGCGTAGTCGAGGTGGATGGTCTCCGACGTCAGCGCGCAGCCGCCGGCCAGCGCCGAGGCCAGCGCCAGGCCCAGCCAGCGAGAAGAACCCAGGTCCATCTTCCCTCCTCGCGGCGCGGCGGATCGCCGTGCCGCCCCGGGGGCCCGCGCCCCATCGCGCCGGGCTCCCCACCGCCCGCGAGCGTAGCACGACGCCGCGACGGCCGGAGCCCCGTCCACCGTCGCGGCCGCGCCGCTCCCCGCCCCCGCCGCGCTAGTCCTGCCGCCGGCTGGTGTGCTCGCGGCCGTCGTGGCGCAGCAGGGTCCGGCGCCCGTCCAGGCGCGTGGAGAGGCTCACCGGCCGCCGCCACAGCGACTGCAGGGTCCGCAGCGTGTCCCGCGCCCAGTCGAGGCGGAGGTCCACGCCGTCGTGCTGGTGCGCGAGCAGCAGCTCCCCGCGGTTCTCGTGGTTCGCGTCCTCGACGGCGATGGCCGGCTGGCCCCGGTTGGTGAGCAGGCGCAGCAGCCGCTCCTTCACCCGGGCGAACTCGCGGGACTGGACCTCCCAGCGGGCCCGGCCCGCCTCCCAGCCGAAGGCGAAGAGCCGCTGCGCCACGCAGAAGTCGACGGTGAGGAACTCGTCCACGAAGGTGACGTCGTCGTGGTGGCGGCGCACCTCGAAGATCTTCTCCCGCCCGCGCCCCAGGCGGCGGTCCCACTGCCGCCGCTGCTCCAGCGAGTCGCACTCCTCGTACTCCTTGCCGAAGCGCCCCTTGTCCCAGCGCTCCTCGATGTCGCGCCACAGCTCGACCCCGAGCCGGTAGGGGTTCAGCTGTCCCGGGGCGGTGGCCAAGGTCCCGGCGTGGTGGTCGGCGTAGTCGACGAGCTCGGAGGGGTCGAGCGCCTTCTCGGTCATGATCCGGCTGTGCCAGTAGGTGGCCCAGCCCTCGTTCATGATCTTGGTCCGGGCCTGGGGCGCGAAGTAGCAGGCCTCGTCGCGCACCGTGGCCAGCACGTCCTGCTCCCAGCGCTCCAGCGGGGCGTGCTCCAGCAGGAAGAGCAGGACGTCGCGCTCCGGCCGCTCCGGCAGCCGCGCCGGCCGGTCGGCCTGGGCGTCCAGCCGCGCCTGCTCCTCGGCCAGGCTGCCGGGCGGGTTGATGAACTCCTGCATGTACTCCCGGTCGGCGCGCAGGCCGCGCGCCACCTGCCGGTCCTCCTCCGGCGCCCCGCGGCGCGGCCGCCGCCGGACGTGCGGTGCCTGGTCGTCGATGAGGTTCTCCAGCGAGAGGCAGCGGTCGACGAAGTCCTCCACCCGCTCCACCCCGAGCCGGTCCTGGTGGCGCCGGAGGCGGGTGGCGTGGTTCGCCATCAGGTCCATCATCTTCCGGTGGGTGTGGCGGAAGGTGAAGTTGTTCTTGAAGAAGTCGGCGTGCCCGAAGACGTGGGCCATCACCAGCTTCTGGTCCACGTCCATGTTCGACTCGAGCAGGTAGGCGTAGGAGGGGTCGTTGTTGATCACCATCTCGTAGATCTTCGAGAGCCCGTACTCGTACTGGCGGGAGAGCCGCTCGTAGGCCATCCCGAAGCGCCAGTGGGGGTAGCGGTTGGGAAAGCCGCCGTAGGCGGCCACCATGTTCATCTCGTCGAAGTCCAGGACCTCGAAGACGGTGTCGAAGGGGTCGAGGCCGTAGGCGAGCGCGTACCCCTCCACCTGCCGGGCCAGGTCGCGGAGGTGGGGCGGCAGGCGGCTGGCCCGGTTCACGGCGTCACCGTCCCTTCCCCAGGAAGGCCCGGATGGAGTCGTGCACCCCGTCGCGGCCGGCGATCTCCGAGAGCACCAGCTCCTCGCGGTCGCCCAGGGCGGCCCGCAGGTCGCCGAGGAAGCCGCCGGTCGCGCCCGGGCTGGCCACCTGCCCGTAGCCGAAGAGGTTGACGAGCGGCAGCAGCCCGTCGCGCAGCAGCTCGACGCAGCGCCGGGTGTCCTCGGCCCCCTCGTTGTCCCCGTCGGAGAAGTGGAAGACGTAGACGTTCCAGCCGTCGGGCGGGTGGTCGGCGCGCACCAGCTCCAGCGCCAGCCGGTAGGCGCTGGAGATGCGGGTGCCGCCCGACTCCCGGGTCCGGAAGAAGGCGTCGCGCTCCACCTCGTGGGCCGCCACGTCGTGGACCAGGTAGCGGGCCCGCAGCCCCGGGTAGTGGCGGCGCAGCCAGGCGTCGATCCAGAAGGACTCGATGCGGACCACCGCCTTCTGCTCGTCCCCCATGGAGCCGGAGACGTCCATCAGGTAGAGGATGACGGCGTTGCTCTCCGGCCGGGGCACCGCCTTGCCGCTGCGGTAGCGGAAGTCCTCGCGCACCGGGTAGAGCACCGGGTTCCGGGGGTCCCAGGTGCCGCTCGCCAGCTGGCGCCGCAGCGCCTGCTTGTAGGTCCTGCGCACGTGGCGCAGCGACTCGGGCCCGGCCGCGGCGATGGCGGTGTAGCGGGTGCGCTCCGCCACCAGCCGGTCGGCGCCCCGCGGCCGGATGCGCGGCAGCGCCAGCCCCTCGCCGAGCAGGTCGGCCAGCTCGTCGATCGACACCCCCACCTCCAGCAGGTGGCGGCCCTCGGCCGAGCCGGCGCCGCTCCCCTCGCCGTCGCCGGGCGCGAGCGCGTCGCCCGGCTCCCCCTCGCCCTGGCCGACGCCGCCCTGGGCCCGGTCCTCGAGGCGGAAGTGGGGCAGCTCGATGCCGGGGACGGGGATGGACACCAGCTCCTTGCCCTGCTGGCCGATGAGCTCGTCCCGGGTGAGGTACTGCCGCAGGTTCGCCTTGATGCGGCCGCGGACGATGTCGCGGAAGCGGGCCTGGTCCTGCTTGATCCGCAGCGGCATGCCTCTCCGGCGCCGGTCAGCGCTCCTCCTTGGCGTCGCCGCGGGCGAAGATCGAGGCGACGAAGTTCAGCACGTCGGTGGAGCAGATCTCGCAGTAGCCGCTCCCCTTCATGAGCCGCTGCCGCACCACGTCGATCTTCTCCTGGGTGTCCTTGTCCACCACGCTCGAGACCAGGTTCTTCAGCTTGATGAAGTCCTTCTGGTCCTCGAAGAGCTTCAGCTCCAGGGCCTTCTGCAGCCGCTCGTTGGTGCGGTAGCTGAAGCTCTTCCCCTCGATGGCCAGGGCCCCGATGTAGTTCATGATCTCGCTGCGGAAGACCTCCTTGCGGCTCTCGGGGATGTCGATCTTCTCCTCCACCGAGCGCATCAGCCGCTCGTCGGGCTCCTCGTACTGGCCGGTGTACTTGTTCCGGACCTTCTCCCGCTGCGTGTAGGCCTTGATGTTGTCGACGTAGTTGGCGCAGAGCTTGGCCACCGCCCCCTCGTCGGCGCTGATGGCCCGCTGCACCTCGTTCTTCACCACGTCCTCGTACTCGCGCTTCACGTCGCCGAGCAGGTCCCGGTAGCGGCGGCGCTGGTCCTCCGAGGAGATGAGCGAGTGCTGCCACAGCCCGGCCTCCAGCTCGTTCAGCACCATGAAGGGGTTGACGCAGCCCTCCCCCTGGTCGCTCACCAGGGCGTTGGAGATCTTGTCCTGGACGTAGCGGGGGCTGATGCCCTCCATCCCCTCGCGCGCCGCCTCCTTGCGCAGCTCCTTGACGTTGTCCTCGGTGAAGGAGGGCAGGGTCTTGCCGTTGTAGAGCTTGAGCTTCTGCACCAGGGTGAGGTTGTGCTTCTTCGGCTCCTCCAGCCGGGTGAGCACCGCCCACATCGCCGCCATCTCCAGGGTGTGCGGGGCGATGTGCTTGCCGCGGATGCGCTGGCCGTTGTAGTCGCGCCGGTAGATCCGCACCTCCTCGTCGAGGCGGGTGATGTAGGGGACGTCCAGCTTCACCGTCCGGTCGCGCAGCGCCTCCATGAACTCGTTGTTCTGGAGCTTGCGGTACTCCGGCTCGTTGGTGTGGCCGATGATCACCTCGTCGATGTCGGTCTGCGGGAACTTCTTCGGCTTGATCTTGTGCTCCTGGGTGGCTCCCAGCAGGTCGTAGAGGAAGGCCACGTCCAGCTTCAGGATCTCGACGAACTCGATGATGCCGCGGTTGGCGATGTCGAACTCGCCGTCGAAGTTGAAGGCCCGCGGGTCGGAGTCGCTGCCGTACTCGGCGATCTTCCGGTAGTTGATGTCGCCGGTGAGCTCGGTGGAGTCCTGGTTCTTCTCGTCCTTGGGCTGGAAGGTGCCGACGCCGACCCGGTCCTTCTCCGAGAGGATGAGCCGCCGCACCCGGACGTGCTCGACCACCTTCTGCCAGTCGCCCCGGTGCTCGGTCATCAGCTCCTGGTAGACGAAGCGGCAGGCGGGGCAGAGATCCCCCTCGAGCGGGATGGCGTAGCCGCCGCGCCCCGTCCCCAGCTCGGCCGCCAGCTGCTCGCGCCACTCGGCCGGCACCAGGTGGAGCGGCTCCTCGTGCATGGGGCAGGGCATCACCTCGTGGCGGCGCACGCCGTCGGCGCCGGTCCGCTCCACGTCCCAGGAGAAGGTGTAGAGCGCGCCCTCGGGGGTGCGGGAGTAGGCCTCCAGCCCCTTCTTCAGGAGCCGGGCGATGGTGGACTTGGAGGAGCCGACCGGGCCGTGGAGCAGGATGACGCGCCGCTCGGTGCCGTAGCCCTGCGCCGCGCTCTTGAAGACGTTCACCAGCCGCATCAACGGCACGTCGAGGCCGAAGACCGCGTCCTTCCCGCCGAACTGGGGATCGGCGAAGAAGGCGTAGCGGACGACGCGCTTCTTGTTGTCGAGGTGCTCGGCGGTGCCGTGCGACAGGATCATGTCGTGGACGCGCTGGTAGGCCGTCCGCGTCACCGCCGGATCCTGGCGCACGATCGCCAGGTAGTCCTCGAAGCTGCCTTCCCAGTGCTGCTGGAAGTAGGAGCTGCGATCCTGCAGCGCCGCGATCCGCGGCACCAGTTGCGACGTCTCTGCGTGGGCCATGCGCCGACTCCACCCCGCCCGGGAAGGCCCATAACCGCGGGCGGGCCCGGCTGCCAAGATC
>JAJZTO010000203.1 GCA_021848865.1 Myxococcales bacterium | reverse complement strand
GAAACCGGTCTCGCTGAGGCCTGCGTTCACCAGGTAGCCGAGGATCACCGACTCCGAGTTCCTTCCGTCGCCCCCGGTGATGTTGAGCAGGGCAACGGGGGGCGCGACGGTGCCGCCGGAGTTGGAGAAGTTGCCGCTCATCGAGCGGGCCACCTCGGCGCTGAAGGCGACGTTGCTCACGTGGACGTTGACCGGGGAGAAGGTCGCCTGGAGCGACTGCATGACGATCCGGGCCGCCGCGGCGTCGGAGCCGTCCACCACGAAGGGGCCTCCCTGGTAGCTGATGCCGGTGGTGTTGGCCGGCGTGTTGGGCGGCATGGCGCCGACGGTGTCGTTCGACCAGACGTACTTGCCGACCGGGCCGGTCGCGCCGCCGGTGGCGTAGTCGATGGCGATGTCAGGGTGTCCGGTGTCCACCAGCGGCTGCGCGCCCGACGGCGGGCTCTTCTGCGAGTTGATGACCCAGTAGACCGGGATGTCGTTGCGCAGCAGCTGGTAGACGAGGCCGTAGGCCTTCATCACGTTGCCGTGGTCGGAGGTGACCGCGCCGTTCGAGGGGCAGCCGGTGTAGGGCGTGGCCCAGGTGGTGCTGGTGAGCGGGGTCGGCGTGTTCTGGTAGCAGGCGTCCATGGGGATGATCAGCGACCCCTTGGAGAACGCCTTCACGCCCGGAGCCTGCCCGCCGCAGGTCGGCGCCAGGAGCGGCAGCGCCGCGACCACCAGGGCGTACGGCAAGAGGCGCGGCAGGTACTTGCGCGCGCGATGGGCCGGTGCGGACATGATCATTCTCCCCGCCAGTTTCGAGCGCTCAGGTTAGCACGCCGCTCCGGGTGCCTCGCATGCGCGACACGCTCGGGACGTGGGGCGGTGTCGTCCTCCGGGGACGGTGTGGGCCGGGGTACGAGGCCGGTTGACGGCGGCCGCCGCCGGTGACGAGATGGGCGCCTTGCGCGAGGTCCTCCCCACCTGGGCGCTGGCCATCGGCCTCGTCGCCGCGGCGAAGCTGCTCTCGCTCGGCGAGTCCACCGGGCTGCTCGCCGCGAACCTGGCGGGCGTCGGCGCGCTGCTCTTCGTCTGGCTCCCCGACCGGAAGCTGCGCGCCGGCGGCGAGGAGTGGGGGGCGTACGGCCTGCCCTGGTGGGGCCTCCGCGACCGGCGCACCTGGGCGGCGTGGGGGCGCGGCGCGGCGGCGGCGCTGGCGCTGGCGGCGGTCCTCTTCCCGCTCTTCGCGCTCGGCTTCCTCGGCTTCTCGCGCCTGCTGCCGCTCCTGCCCGCGTGGCTCGCGGCGCTGCTCGCCCCCTACGGCGCGCCGGTGACGGTCCGGCCGCGCCTCCCCGACGGCTTCGCCCTGGAGGCGGCGGTCCAGCTCCTGGTGGTGGCGCTGCCCGAGGAGCTCTTCTACCGCGGCTGGATGCAGACCACGCTGCGCCGGGGAGAGGGGCGCGGTCTCCGCGTCCTCGGCGCCGACCTCGGCCCCGGCTTCCTCGCCACCCAGGCCCTCTTCGCCGCCGGCCACCTGGCGAGCTTCCAGCCGTGGCGGCTCGGCACCTTCTTCCCGGGGCTGCTCTTCGGCTGGCTCCGGGAGCGGACCGGCGGGCTCGCGGCCCCGGTGATCCTCCACGCCCTCTCCAACCTGTTCATCCGGGTGCTGGAGGCGAGCGTGTACGGGAGGTGAGGCGGCCGGGGTCGCGGACGGGGCCGCGGTCGGGGTAGAACGTCGGCATGCCCGGTTCCATCCGCGAGATGCTGGAGGAGCTGGAGCGGACCACGCTCCACCCGCGGGCCGCCCGCTCGGCCGAGAGCCGGGGCCGCGCCCGCCCCGAGCCGGAGGACGACCTGCGGCCGGTCTTCCAGCGGGACCGCGACCGGCTGCTTCACTGCAAGTCCTTTCGCCGCCTGAAGGGCAAGACCCAGGTCTTCCTGGCCCCCAAGGGGGACCACTACCGCACCCGGCTCACCCACACCCTGGAGGTGGCGCAGGTGGCCCGCTCCATCGCCCGGGCGCTGCGGCTCAACGAGATGCTGGTCGAGGCGGTGGTCATGGGCCACGACCTGGGCCACACCCCGTTCGGCCACGCCGGCGAGCGGGCCCTGGACGGGCTGGTGAAGGGCGGCTTCCACCACGTGCGCCAGTCGGTGCGGGTGGTGGAGGTGCTGGAGAAGGACGGGCGCGGCCTGAACCTCACCGCCGAGGTGCTGGACGGCATCCTCAAGCACTCCAAGGGCAAGGGGGAGGTGCTGATGCGGGGCGCCGGCGCCAAGGCCCTCACCCTGGAGGCGGAGATCGTCCGCATCGCCGACATCGTCGCCTACGTGAACCACGACCTGGACGACGCCATCCGCGGCGGGCTGCTCCGGGAGGCGGACGTGCCGCGCGACATCCGCCGGACGCTGGGCGACCGCCACTCCAAGCGGCTGGCGACCCTGGTCGGCGACGTCATCCGCGGCTCCGACGTCGACGGCGGCGGCCACATCGGGATGAGCGCCGAGGTGCACCAGGCGCTGCTCGCCCTGCGCGACTTCCTCTACGCCCGCGTCTACGAGAACCCGGTGGTGAACGAGGAGTTCGTGAAGGCCCAGCGCATCCTCCGGGAGCTGTTCACCTGGCTGGTGGAGGACCCGGAGCGCATGGCCCGGCGCTTCCACGTCCGCCCCCGCCCGGGGGAGAGCGTGGAGCGGGCGGTGACCGACTTCGTCTCCGGGATGACCGACCGCTTCGCCCTGGAGAGCTGGGAGCAGATCGCGGTGCCCCGGCCCTGGGCCCTGGTGTAGAAGAGGGGACGCATGAGCGACGACATCGCCGTCGGCATCGACCTCGGCACCAGCTACAGCTGCGTCGCGGCCGTCCTGGACGGCAAGCCCCAGGTGCTCCCCAACGAGTGGGGCGAGCACACCCACGCCTCGGTGGTGAGCTTCCTCGACGGCGCCAGCGTGCTGGTCGGCAACAACGCCAAGAAGAACATCATCACCAACGCCGAGAACACCGTCTACTCGGCCAAGCGGCTCATCGGCCGGTTCTACTTCTCCGACGAGGTGAAGAAGGCCCAGGCGGTGATGCCCTACCGGATCCTGGAGGGGCCGAACAACGGCGTGCGCATCGGGGTGGGCGACAAGGTCTTCGCGGTGCCGGAGATCTCGGCGCTGGTGCTGAAGGAGATGAAGGCCATCGCCGAGACCGCCCTGGGGCGCGAGGTGAGGAAGGCGGTGGTCACCTGCCCGGCCTACTTCAACGACAACCAGCGCCAGGCCACCAAGGACGCGGGGCGCATCGCCGGGCTCGAGGTGCTGCGCATCATCAACGAGCCGACCGCCGCGGCGCTGGCCTACGGGTTCGGCAAGGACATCTCCCAGCGCATCTGCGTCTACGACCTAGGCGGCGGCACCTTCGACGTCTCGATCCTGGAGATCGGCAAGGACGTCTTCGAGGTGCTGGCCACCGCCGGCGACACCTACCTGGGCGGCGACGACTTCGACGACCGCATCATGGCCTGGCTGGCCGACGACTTCCTCAAGGCCCACGGCCTCGACCTGCGCCAGAACCGCTTCTGCCTGCAGGCGCTCAAGGAGGCGGGCGAGCAGGCCAAGATCGAGGTGGGGCGCGACGGCGTCGCCGACATCCTGGTGCCGGGCATCTGCCGCTCGCCCGAGGGCGTGGTGCTGGACCTGAAGCAGCGGCTGGCCGGCGAGCAGTTCAACCGGATGGTGATGGACCTGGTGCAGCGCACCTTCAAGGTCTGCGACGAGGCGCTGCAGTCGGCCCACTTCACCGCCGCCGACATCGACGCGGTGATCCTGGTCGGCGGCCCGACCCGGCTCCCCATCATCCGCCAGAGCGTGCGCCACTACTTCCAGCGCGAGCCGCTCACCGACGTGGACCCGGACCAGGTGGTGGCGCTGGGGGCCTCGATCCAGGCGGCGGCGCTGCTCGACCGCGGCGCCGCCGAGGCCGGGCAGGCCAGCTACCTGCTGGACGTCACCCCGCTCTCGCTGCGGGTGGCCACGGTGGGCGGGTACACCGAGAAGATCATCGCCAAGAACACCCCCATCCCCATCGAGAAGGCCAAGACCTTCACCACCAGCCGCGACGGCCAGGACAAGGTGCGCATCCGGGTGGTGCAGGGGGAGTCGAACCGGGTGGAGGAGTGCGAGCTGCTGGGCGAGTTCGAGTTCTCGGGCTTCCGGGTCTCGACGCGCGGGGACGTCTCCATCGAGGTGACGTTCGAGATCGATCCCAACGGCATCGTCAACGTCTCGGCGATGGACCTGGAGACCAAGAAGCGGGCCACCACCAGCATCAACCTCTCCTCGGGCCTGACCGAGCAGGACATCCTGCGGGCCCGGGACACCAACGCCGGGATGGAGCTGGCGGTCCGGCCGGCCGGGGCGTGAGGTCGCGGCGGCGATGGACGTGAACTTCCTCCTCGAGGTCGAGTCCCGGTCGCAGGCGCTGGAGGAGCTCGACTACTTCGAGGTGCTGCGGGTGCCGACCGCGGCCGCGGCGGCCGAGATCAAGGCCGCCTACTACCGCGAGTCCCGGCTCTTCCACCCGGACCGCTTCGCGGCCCTCGACACCGCCGAGCTGAAGGACCGGATCGGCCGCATCTACCGCCGGGTCAACGAGGCCTACACGGTGCTGCGGGACGACGTGAAGCGGGCCCGCTACCTGGCCGACGTCTCCGGGCCGGACCGGGCCCGGAAGCTTCGCTTCACCGAGGCGGAGGAGAGCCAGGTGAAGCAGGAGCAGAAGCAGAAGCTGGAGGAGGTCCTGGGGCAGACCCCCAACGGCCGGAAGTTCTACGCCGCGGCGCTGAAGGACGCGGAGGCCGGCCGGTGGGAGCCGGCCGAGCGGGCGGTGAAGTCGGCGCTGATGTACGAGCCGGGGAACGCCCGCTTCAAGGAGCTGCTCGACCGGATCGAGAAGTCGAAGCCCAGGCTGGACCCCTTCAAGATCCGGTGAGCCTCGATCTCCTCGGCCTCTGCCTGCTGCTCCTGGCCACCGCCGGCGGCGCGCTGACCGGGGCGCTGCGGCAGGTGGTGCACCTCCTGGCGGTGGGCGGCGCGGCGGTGCTGGGCCCGCGCCTCGGGCCGCCGCTGGAGGGGCTGGTGGGCGGGCTGGTCCCGGCCCGGGCGCTCCCGCCCGCCGCCGCCCTGGCCGGCTTCCTCCTGCTGCTGGCGGCCCTGTCCCTCGCCGGCCACCTGGCGCTGAAGCTGCTGCGCGGGGAGGGGAAGCGGTCCGCGGCCGACCGCGGCCTGGGGGCGCTGCTCGGCGGCCTGCAGGCGGCGCTGGGGCTGTGGGCGGTGCTGTCGCTGCTGGTCCTCTGGGACCGGCCGGTGGCGGCCGGGCCGCTGCGCGTCGATCCGCGCGACGGCCAGCTGGCGGCGGTGGCCCGGGAGCACAACCTGCTGGACCTGGCCGCGCCGGAGCGGGCCCGCGAGCTCCGCCGGCGGATCCCGCGGCTGCGCGACGCGCTGGACCGGAAGGTCCGGTAGGCGCGGCCGGGCCCCGGCCTAGGTCTTCACGGCCTTCTTCACCTCGAGATCGG
>JAJZTO010000202.1 GCA_021848865.1 Myxococcales bacterium | reverse complement strand
CCCATCGCCGAGATCTCCGGGTTCGTCGGCGAGGGGGCGCGCCGGCTGCTGGAACGGGCGGTGGCGCCGCGGGCCGAGCTGGCCGAGCCGGCGCTGTCCCTCTGGTGGGAGCACTACCGGGAGCACCTGCTCGACCACACCGCGCTCTACCCGGGGATCGCCGACCTGCTGGACGCGGCGCGGGTACCGCTCGCGGTGCACACCAACAAGCCCGGGGCGCTCGCCCGCCGCATCCTCGACGGCCTCGGCGTGCTGGACCGCTTCGTGGCGGTGACGGGCGGGGACGAGGCGCCCCGCAAGCCCGATCCGGCCGGGACCCGGGCCCTCCTCGCCCGGATGGGCATCCCGGGCGAAGAGGCGCTCTACGTCGGCGACTCGGTCATCGACCTGGAGCTGGCTCGCGCCGTCCCCATGAGGGTCGCCACGGTGACCTGGGGCCTCGTCCCCGAGGAGCGGCTCGTCGCCGCCGGGGCGACTATGCTGATCCGGCGACCCGAGGAATTGCTCCCGTGGGTCGGGGCGAGCCGATGAATCGGCATGTCCCTCCCGGGGTGTAGCATTCCTGGACGGTGACCATCGAGCAGCGCATCGCCGACGCGCTGGCGCGGCAGGACGTCTCGGGAGCCGCGACCGAGGCCATTCGCGCCTACGGCCCGCAGGTCCTCGGCTACCTGCGGACCCTGATCCGCGATCCCGAGGACGCGTCGGAGGTCTTCTCCCAGTTCGCCGAGGACCTGTGGAAGGGGCTCGGGGGATTCCGCGGAGAGTGCACGGTGCGGGTCTGGGCCTACAAGCTGGCCTGGCACGCCGCCTCGCGCTTCGGCCGCGACCCCTACCGGCGGCGCCGGGAGCGGCTGGGGACCACCATGGCGTCGCGCCTCGCCGGATCGGTGCTGTCCACCGCGGAGGGCTCGCGGGACCGGCGCTCCGCGGAGGTGGAGCGGCTGCGCCAGCGCCTCTCGCCCGAGGAGCAGACTTTGCTGGTGCTCCGGGTGGACCGGCGGCTCTCCTGGCGCGACGTCGCGGAGGTGATGGCGGAGGAGGGCGCTCCGGCGGACGAGGCCACCCTGCGCAAGCGCTTCGAGCGGCTCAAGGCCAAGCTGGCGCGCCTGGCGACCGAGGGCGGGCTGCTCGGGGACTGACGCCGCCGGCCGGCGGCGCGAGGCCCACTCTTCACCACCGGGGCGCACGGTCCCCGGGGCCTTCACCCACGGTCGCGTCACGAACCCCGGCACCGGTACTCCAGTAGGGCGGAGCGGGTCGAGGCGTCCTCCCTGGGACGGCGCCCCGCTGGGCGGGGCCATCGCAGGCGGTCCAGGCCGGGTGCGCGGCCCGGTTTCCGAGGAGAGCGCGGGGCCCCCTGGGCGGCGCGAGCCGCCCAGGGGGTTTGTCCCCCCCCCTCCCCCCAGCTTCTCGCGGATGTCACGAAACGAACCTGCCCGCCTCATCAAGGGTACGCGTCGCCGTCCCCTCCAGTTCGAACGGCGACCGCGGGGGGGCGGGGCCTCCCGGCACCTCGTCCCAGGGCCGGGAGGCCTCGACTTTTTCCCCCGCGATCTCGCCGGCTTCGGCCCCGTCCGGTCGAAAACTCGCGACGCCCAGGCCCTCGTGCTACCCGGTTCGCATGGCGAAGCTCGTCGGCCTCCTCCTGGTCCTCGGCGCCCTGGCAGCCACCGTCGCGCTCGTCCCGGTCGGCGGCCGGACGGTGCTCGACCGCTGGAGGAAGGCGCCGAGCGCCGCCGTCTTCGCGACGCGGGCGTGGGGCGAGGTGGCGGTCGCCGCCGGGCTCGAGGACCCGCCCTCGAGGAAGGGCGGCAAGGCCGGTGCCGGGCACGAGCGGACGGCCGCGTCCCACCGGGCACCGCCGGTCGAGCGCCACACCGCGGCCGACCGCGAGGCCCTCGAGCGCATCGTCGCGGAGCACGCCCAGAAGTAGGCGCGGCCCCTCGGAGTTTCGCGCTTTCCCCAGTTGCCAACCCCGGCCGCATGGGGTTATCTAGGCGCCCTTCGCGCCCACCGGCGCGACCGACTTCCAGCGAGCGAGACCCCACATGGCCGAAACGGCGAAGAGCAAGAAGAAGGCCCCTGCCGCCAAGGGCGGCGGCAAGAAGAGCTGCGGCATCCAGGGCTGCAAGCGCGCCTACCGTGCGAAGGGGCTCTGCTTCTTCCACTACAAGAAGTGGCGGCGCGGCGAGCTGGAGAAGCGGCCGGCCCGCTACGACACCTGCGGCAAGGAAGCCTGCAAGAAGAAGGTCGTCGGCCACGGGCTCTGCCAGGAGCACTTCGACGCCTGGAAGGCGAGCCGCAAGAGCGCCAAGCTCGCCGCCGCGCCGGCCGCCGCCGCCGCCCCCGCCGCCGAGGCACCGGCGGCGTCTTAGCACAGGGGCTCGTCCCCCGCGGCGAGCTCCCCCTATCGCAGCCGCAGCGCCCGCTCGAGGGCGCGCGCCCCCGCCACCAGCAGCTCGACCTCGCGCTGCGTGGGCTCGGCGCGCGCCAGCACCCTCCGCCACTCGGCCAGGACCTGCTCCGGGTTCTGCGGGTTCAGGTAGCCCGCCGCCGAGAGCACCGCGCCCAGCCGCTCGAAGAGCGCCTCCACCGTGGCCAGCCGCGCCGGCTCGCCGCCCGGCGCCGGCGCCACCGCGGCCCCGCCGGCCAGCGCCAGCTCGTAGCCGATCACCGCGGCGGCCTGCGCCAGGTTCATCGAGTCGTAGCCGGCGTCGGTGGGGATGGCGCACACCGCCTGGCAGTGGCGCAGCTCGGCGTCGGAGAGGCCGCGCCGCTCCTCGCCGAAGACCACCGCCACCGGCCCCGCGGCGCTGCGCCGCGCCACCTCGGCCGCCAGCTCCCGGGGCGAGAGCCGCGGCCGCCCCTCCACCGCCCGGGAGGAGGTGCCGCAGGCCCAGGTGGCCCCGGCCAGCGCCTCCCGCAGGCTGCCGTGCACCGGCGCCGCCTCCAGCAGCCCCGAGGCCTTGCGCGCCGTCTTCCGCGCCCGGCGGAGCACGTCCTCGCCGCCGGTCATCCGCTCGCCGCTGCGCGACGGGCCGGTCCAGGAGGGCGGCGCCACCAGGGCGAGGCGGGCCAGGCCGAAGTTGGCGAGGACGCGCGCCACCGCGCCGATGTTCTCGGCCGACGACGGGCGGTGCAGCACGATGGTGACCTGGTCGGGGCGCATGGGCGTGGGCGCGCGTGGGTTGCTGTGCGCGCCGGCGGGGAATGCTAGCATCCGGCCCCATGATTCCCGAGAGCCAGCTCCGCGCCCAGCTGACCCATACGCTTCGTGAGATCGACCTCCCCGGCCTGGGGCAGCTGTACCGCGGCAAGGTCCGCGACAACTACGGCCGCGCCGACCGCATCGTCATGGTCACCACCGACCGGGTCTCGGCCTTCGACCACGTCCTCGGGACCATCCCGTTCAAGGGCGAGGTGCTGTCCCGGCTCACCCTGTTCTGGTTCGACAAGGTGAAGGACATCGCCCCCACCCACCTCGTCGACGCGCCCGACCCGAGCGTGATGGTGGTGAAGAAGGCCCAGGCCCTGCCGGTGGAGATCGTCATCCGCGGCTACATCACCGGGTCGCTCTGGCGCGACTACCAGGCCGGCAAGGCGGGCGCCTACGGCATCCGCTGGCCCGCGGGGCTCCGCAAGGACCAGCGGTTCGACGAGGCCATCATCACCCCGTCCACCAAGGCCGAGTACGGCAAGCACGACGAGCCCATCAGCGAGCAGGAGATCGTCGCCCAGGGGCTCGTCGCCCCCGAGGTGTGGCGCGAGGCCACCGCCATCGCCCGGCGCCTCTTCGCCCGCGGCCAGGAGTGGGCGCGGAGCCGGGGGCTCATCCTGGTCGACACCAAGTACGAGATGGGCATCGCCGACGGGAAGCTCATCGTCATCGACGAGATCCACACCCCGGACAGCTCCCGCTACTGGGTGGCCGACGGCTACGCCGACCGCTTCGCCCGCGGCGCCGAGCAGGAGATGCTCGACAAGGAGAACATCCGGCAGTGGCTGATCCAGACGCACGGCTTCTCCGGCCACGGCAAGCCGCCGCCCCTCACCGACGACGTCCGGGTGATGCTGGCGCAGAAGTACATCGAGGTCTTCGAGCGGCTCACCGGGACGCGCTTCGAGTCGGGCGTCGGCGACGTCGCCGACCGCATCCGCCGCAACCTGCAGGCCAAGGGCTACCTGTAGCCCCCGGAGGCCCTCCGGCCGGGAGCTACCCGCCCTTCCCGAACACCCGGTCGAAGATCTCGTCGACGTGCCGGAGGTGGTGCTCCACCGCGAAGCAGGCGGCGATCTCGGCGTCGGTGAGGGCCTTCTTCACCTCGGGGTCGCGCCGCAGCGCCGTCCGGAAGTCCACCTTCTCCTCCCAGACCTTCATGGCGTTGCGCTGGACCTGGACGTAGGCCTCCTGCCGGGGCACGCCCTTCCCCACCAGCGCCAGGAGCACCCGCTGGGCCTCGTAGAGGCCGCCGGTGATCTCGAGGTTCTCGCGCATCCGCTCCGGGTAGACCCGGAGGTTCTCGATCATCCCGGCGAAGCGGTGCAGGGCGAACTCGAGCGTCACCGTGGCGTCGGGACCGATGACCCGCTCCACCGAGGAGTGGCTGATGTCCCGCTCGTGCCAGAGCGCCACGTCCTCCAGCGCCGCCACCGCGTAGGAGCGCACCAGCCGCGCCAGGCCGCAGAGGTTCTCGGAGAGGATGGGGTTGCGCTTGTGCGGCATCGCCGACGAGCCCTTCTGGCCGGCGGTGAAGGGCTCCTCGGCCTCGCGCACCTCGGTGCGCTGCAGGTGTCGCACCTCGGTGGCCTGCTGCTCCAGCGTCCCGGCGGCCACCGCCAGGGCGGTGAAGAACTCGGCGTGGCGGTCGCGGTTCACCACCTGGGTGGCCGCGCCCTCGCCGCCGGCGAGCCCGAGCTTGCGCATGACGTGGGCCTCGACGCGGGGATCGACGTTCGCGAAGGTGCCGACCGCGCCGGAGATCTTGCCGACGGCGACCACCTGCCCGGCCCGGGCGATCATCTCCCGCCGCCGGCTCCAGGCGTCGTACCAGCCGGCCAGCTTCACGCCGAAGGTGGTGGGCTCGGCGTGGATGCCGTGGCTGCGGCCGATGACCGGCGTGCGCCGGTGCTCCAGCGCCCGCTTCTTCACCGCCGCCCGGACCCGGTCCGCGGCGGCGAGCAGCAGCCCGGTGGCCTCGTGGAGCTGCACCGCCAGCGCGGTGTCGAGCACGTCGGAGGAGGTCATCCCCTTGTGCAGGTGGCGCGCCGCCACCCC
Organism: Myxococcales bacterium; assembly: GCA_021848865.1. Taxonomy (GTDB): domain Bacteria; phylum Myxococcota; class Myxococcia; order Myxococcales; family Anaeromyxobacteraceae; genus JACRMN01. The sequence goes on along the minus strand of JAJZTO010000202.1, from coordinate 268 downwards.
GCCCCGCCCGTCGTTCTCCTCCAGGAAGGTGAGGAAGGCGATGACGTCGTGCTTGGTGGTCTTCTCGATCTCCTCGATGCGGGCCACGTGGGCGGCGGTGAACTGCCAGCCGCCGAAGACCTGCCAGAGGTGCCGGTAGTCGTCGGCCGGCACCTCGCCCAGCCCGACCATGGCCTCGCAGGCGGCCAGCTCCACGTCGAGCCAGATGCGCAGCCGGCGCTCCGGCGACCAGATGCGGGCCATCTCGGGGCGGGAGTAGCGGGGGATC
>JAJZTO010000201.1 GCA_021848865.1 Myxococcales bacterium | reverse complement strand
GAGGCGCTGCGGCTCGCCGCCCGGGCGCGCAGGGCGGGCAGCCGCGAGGCGGCCGCCTTCGCCGCCGCGGTCCGGCGCGAGGCGGGCGACGGCGAGCCGCGCCCCGCCCGGAAGAAGGCCCTGGCCCGGTCGGCGCGCCAGCCCGCCCGGCCCGCCGCCCCCGCGCCTCGCGTCCCGGACCCGGAGCCCGCCGAGGAGCCGGACGACGGGCCGCTCGACGAGGCGCTGATCAAGGCGCTGGCGGCCGGGGAGGAGGACGCGGCCCGCCCCAGCCCGCGCCCCTTCGAGCCCCGGCCCGAGGCGGCGGCGGAGGAGCCGCTGCGCGTCGCCGAGATCCACTCCTGGTCCAGCCCCGACTCGACCCGCGTGGCCATCGCCCTCTCCCGGCCGGCCGGCTTCACCCGGCAGGAGATCGCGGCCGACGCCACCCACCCCCGGCGCGTGGCCATCGACATCCCAGGCGCCGTGCTGGAGGGGGCCGCGGCGGCCCACCCCATCGGCGACGGCCTGGTCGAGCGGGTGCGCACCGGCCAGAACGGCCCCGACACCGTCCGGGTGGTGCTCGACCTGCGCGGCGACCAGGACGTGCGGGTCGCGGCCCTGCAGGATCCGCCCCAGCTGCTCATCGACGTGGGCGCGGCGCGGCCCGCGGCCGCGCCGGCGCCGGCGCCCCCGGAGCGTCCGGCCCCCGCCGGCGCGCCCCTCGGGGCCGAGCTCGCCGACCGCCAGCCCATCCACCGGATCATCGTGGACGCCGGCCACGGTGGCCACGACAGCGGAGCCATCGGCCCCACCCGCGTGCGCGAGAAGGACGTGACCCTGGCCATCGCCAGGCGGCTCCAGGCGAGGCTGCAGGAGCGGGGGTACGAGGTGCTGCTCACCCGCAAGGACGACCGGTACCTGCGGCTCGACCAGCGCACCTGGTTCGCCAACGAGCGGAAGGGCGACCTCTTCATCTCCATCCACGCCAACGCCCACCCGCGCCGCGACCGGCGCGGCACCGAGACCTTCGTGCTAAACGTCGCCGACGACCGGTACGCCCGCCGGCTGGCGGCCCGCGAGAACGGCGCCCTCTCCGACGAGGCCGGCGAGGGGCCGGAGGTTCGGCGCATCCTCGCCGACCTCGACGCCCAGTCGAGCGCCGAGCCCTCGCAGCGGCTGGCCCGGCTGGTGCAACGGGACCTGGTGTCCGGGATCCGGCAGCGGACCGGCTCCGTCCGCGACCTGGGCGTGAAGAGCGCCCTGTTCTACGTCCTGCTGGGGGCCCGGATGCCGGCGGTGCTGGTGGAGACCGCCTTCATCTCGAACCGCGTCGAGGAGAAGCGGCTCAAGGACCCGCGCTTCCAGGACACCGTCGCCACCTCGGTGGCCCGGGCGGTGGACACCTTCGCGCGAGGCCAGGCCCGGGTGGCGGCCCGCTGACCCGCCGCTATATTCCCTCCGCCGCATGCGATCCGACACCGGCCTCGCCACCCTGCCCGCGCCGCGCCCCTACGAGTACGAGGAGCGGCTGCCGGAGCTGCCGCCGCTCACCGGCGACGCCAAGGCCGACCTGGCGGCGGCCCGCAAGCACCTCGAGGCGCTGCACCGCGGCGGCGCCAGCGGCCACACCGTGGTCCGGCTCCAGAGCGCCGCCACCGACCGCATCGTGGTGATGCTCTGGGAGCGGGCGCTGGCGGCCGCGCCCGCCGCCGGGAAGTCGGCGAAGGGGAAGGGGCGGGGACGCAAGGCGGCGCCGGCCTCGCCCATCGCCCTGGTGGCCCTGGGCGGGTACGGGCGGCGGGAGCTCGCCCCCTACAGCGACCTCGACCTGCTGCTGCTCCACGGCCCCGGCGAGCCCGACGCCTTCACCCGCGAGGCCAGCGAGCGCTTCCTCTACGCGCTCTGGGACCTGGGGCTGGAGGTCGGCTACGGGGTGCGGGACCTGGCCGCCTGCGAGGCCCTGGCACAGCAGGACCAGACGGTGCGGACCGCGCTGCTCGACCTGCGCTACCTGGCGGGGGACCCCCGGCTCTTCCGGGAGCTGGAGCGGGAGCAGCTCCACGGCCTGTCGCAGTCGCGGGTGGACGGCTTCGTCACCGAGAAGATCGCCGAGATGCGCCAGCGCCGGGAGAAGTTCGGCGACTCGCTCTACCTGCTCGAGCCCAACGTGAAGCAGTCGGAGGGCGGCCTGCGCGACCTGCAGGCGGCGCTGTGGATCGCCCGGGCCCGCTGGAAGGTGGCCGGCGTCACCGAGCTGCTCTCGCGGGCCATCCTCCCGGAGCGGGAGATCAAGGACCTGCGGCGCGCCCGCGACTTCGTCTGGCGCGTCCGCAACGAGCTGCACCACCTGGCCCGGCGCAAGGCCGACCAGCTCACCTTCGACGTCCAGCCGCAGGTGGCGGCCTTCCTGGGCTACGCCGACGGTCCGGAGGGGAGCGCCGTCGAGCAGTGCATGCGCCACTACTACCTGGCGGCCAAGACAATCCTGGTGGCCTGCGACGCCATCGTCGACCGGGCGCTGGAGCCGATGCAGGCGGCGGCCTGGCGCCAGGTGCCCGCGCCCGCCGCCATGACCGGCGCCGAGCGCAGCGGCACCCCGTCGCGGGGCGGGTGGCTCATCCCCGGCGGCGAGTTCAAGGTCTTCCGCGGCCGGCTCACGGTGGCGGACAAGGACGTGCTGCGGCGCTCCGCGGCGGCCCTGGTGCGGCTCTTCACCACCGCCGACCGGGAGGGGCTGGAGCTGTACTCCTACGCCCGGGACCAGGCGACCCTGGCGGCCGCCGAGCGGGGCGGGGCCGGCGGCGACCGGGAGGCGGACCAGGAGCTGCTCGCCGGGCTGATGCGCCCGGGCACGCGCGGCCGCTTCCTCTCCACCATGCAGGAGCTGGGGGTGCTGCCGCGGGTGCTGCCCGAGTTCGCGCGGGTGACGGCGCGCCGGCAGATCGACGTCTACCACGTGTACACGGTGGACGTGCACAGCCTCTTCGCGGTGCGCCGGCTGCTGGCGCTGCGCGCCGGCGACGTGCAGGAGGACGAGCTCGGGCCGCTGATGCAGCGGCTGGAGCGGCCGCTGGGGCTCTACCTCGGCACGCTCTTCCACGACATCGGCAAGGGGATGGGGGACCACGCCGCGCGGGGCGCCGAGATCGCCGCCGCCGCCTGCGTCCGCATGGCCATCGACCCGTCCGACGCCTCCGACGTCGAGTGGCTGGTGGCGAAGCACCTGCGGATGTCCTCCGTCGCCCAGCGGCGCGACCTCTCCGACCCCGACCTGATCCACGCCTTCGCCGAGGAGTGCGGGACCATCGACCGGCTGGAGAAGCTCTACCTCCTCACCTACGCCGACATCGCCACGGTCGGGCCCCGCACCTGGACCGACTGGAAGGCGCGGCTGCTGAAGGAGCTGTACACCAAGACCCGCGCCGCCATGGCCGGCGGGGTCCGGCGCCGGCCCGAGCCGGGGACGGCGGAGGCGGCGGGGCGGGCCCGGGTGGCGGAGCTGCTGGCCGGGCGCGCCGAGCCGCGGCTGGCCGAGAAGTTCCTGGAGGCGATGCCGCCGCGCTACTTCGTCACCGAGTCGCCGCGCAAGGCGCCGCGCCACCTGCACCTGCTCCGGCGGGGCCGGCGGCTCCCCTTCGCCGCCGCCATCCGCCACCGGCCGGACCGCGGCATCTCCGAGCTGACGCTCACCGCGCCCGACCGGCCCGGGCTGCTGGCGCTGGTGGCCGGGGTGCTGGCGGCCGACGGCATCGACATCCAGCGGGCCGAGGTGTTCTCGACCCGCGACGACGAGCCGCGCTTCGGCTGGCTGGCCGGCCGGGCGCTCGACGTCTTCGAGGTGCGCGGCCCCGAGGGCGGGGCCCTGGAGCCGGCCCGGTGGCGGGCGGCCCGCGCCGACCTGCGGCGGGTGCTCACCGGCGAGGAGGCGCTGGAGTCGCTGGTGGCCCGCAAGCTGCGCGAGTCGCCCATCGCCAAGCCGCTGCCGCGGGTGGCCACCAAGGTGGTCATCGACAACGACAGCTCCCGCGACGCCTCGGTGGTGGACGTCTTCACGGTGGACCGGATGGGGCTGCTGCACACCCTGGCCCGGACCTTCTTCGAGCTGGGGCTGACGGTGGACCTGGCGCGCATCTCCACCGAGGGGCACCGGGCCGCCGACGCCTTCTACGTCCGCACCGACGAGGGGAAGCGGCTGGAGGGCGAGCGGGCGGAGCAGGTGGTGGCGGCGCTCACCGCGGCGCTGCAGCGGAGCTGAGGGCCCCCGGGCGCACGCGCCACGCTGTTCCCGAATCCCGGACGGTCGTGTAGAAGTAGCGCATGGCCGCGGCGCCCATCGTCGAGATCGACCCGGTCCACCCCCAGCCGCGGCTGGTGGAGCGCGCGGTGGCGCAGCTCGCCGCCGGCGGGCTGGTGGCCTTCCCGACCGACACCTACTACGGCATCGGCTGCGACCTCTTCGACAAGCGGGCCATCGAGCGCATCTACCAGCTGAAGCAGCTCCCCCGCGACCACGAGCTGTCCTTCATCTGCGCCGACCTCGCCGAGGTGTCGCGCTACGCCATCGTCGAGAACGCCGCCTACCGCGTGCTGCGCCGCAAGACGCCCGGCCCGTTCACCTTCGTCCTGCCGGCGACGCGGCTGGTCCCCGATCTCCTGCTGCGCCGCCAGAAGACGGTGGGCATCCGGCTGCCGGAGAGCCCCATCGCCCTGGAGATCGTGCGCCGGCTGGAGCACCCGGTGATCTCCACCTCGGCGGCGACGCCCGAGGGCGAGGTGCTCATCGACGCCCACGACATCAAGGAGCGGCTGGGCCACGGGCTCGACCTGATCCTCGACGGCGGCTACAAGCCCAACGAGCCCTCCACCGTCATCGACCTCACCGGCCCCGAGCCGCGGGTGGTGCGCCAGGGCAAGGGCGACGCCGCGGACATCCTGGCGTAGGGCCGGATCCTGGCGCCGGCGCGCCGGGGCGCTATCGTCGCCCTGTGGCCTCGCCGCTCGAACCCGCCCTGGACCTCTTCCTCTCCCGGCTCCGGCTGGAGAAGGGGCTCGCCGCCAACACCGTCGAGGCCTACGGGCGCGATTTGCGCCGCTGGATCGACGACCTGGGGCGCCAGGGCGTGACCGCCTGGACCGAGGTGCGCCGCCCGCACCTCGAGGCCCACCTGCGCGGCCTGCTCGCGGCCGGGGTGGGGGGCCGCTCCCAGGCCCGGGCCCTCTCCGCCATCCGCGGCCTGCACCGGACCCTGGTGGACGAGAAGCTCGCCGCCCTGGACCCTACCGAGGACGTCGAGTCGCCGCGCCCCGGCCGCAAGCTCCCCCACGTCCTCCCGGCCGGGGAGGTGGAGCGGCTGCTGGCCGCCCCCGACCCGCGCACCCCCGCCGGCCGGCGCGACCGGGCCATGCTGGAGCTGCTCTACGCCACCGGCCTGCGGGTCTCCGAGCTGGTGTCGCTCTCCGTGAACGACCTCCACCTCGAGACCCGCATGGTGCTGGCGCGCGGGAAGGGCTCGAAGGAGCGGCTGGTCCCGCTGGGCGGCCCGGCCGCCGAGGCGCTGCGGCTCTACCTCG
>JAJZTO010000200.1 GCA_021848865.1 Myxococcales bacterium | reverse complement strand
GACTCGCCCCGGGCAAGGCACTAGTACGCCACGGTCTGGCGAAGCGCCCGGAGGATGCGCGGCGCCCGCGGCAGGTACTCGTTCTCCAGGGTGTACGGGAAGGGCGTGTCGAACCCGGTGACGCGCGCCACCGGCGCCTCCAGCTGGAGGAAGCAGCGCTCCTGGATCAGCGCCGCCAGCTCGGCCCCGAAGCCGCAGGTGCGCGGCGCCTCGTGGACCACCACCGCCCGCCCGGTCTTGGTGACGGAGCGCACCACCGCGTCGACGTCCAGCGGCTGCAGGGTGCGCAGGTCCAGCACCTCGGCGTCGATGCCCTCGGCCTCGGCCTCCCGCGCCGCCAGGTCGGCCTCGTGCCACATGGCCCCCCAGGCGATCAGCGTCACCTGGTGGCCGGCGCGGGTGACCCGGGCCTGGCCCAGCGGCACGGTGTACTCCCCCTCCGGCACCTCGCCCTTGGCGGCGCGGTAGACGCGCTTGGGCTCGAGGAAGAGCACCGGGTCGGGGTCGCGGATGGCGGCGAGCAGCAGCCCCTTGGCGTCCTCGGGCGTGGCCGGGACCACCACCTTGAGGCCGGCGGTGTGGATGAAGTGGGTCTCGGGCGACTGCGAGTGGTAGGAGCCGCCGCGGATGCCGCCGCCGTACGGGGTGCGGATGACCATGGGGCAGGCGTACTGGCCCCCCGAGCGGTAGCGGTACTTCGCCACCTCGCTGACGATCTGGTCCATCGCCGGGAAGATGAAGTCGGCGAACTGGATCTCGGGCACCGGCCGCAGGCCGTTCAGGGCCATCCCCAGGGCCGCGCCGATGATGCCGCTCTCCGCCAGCGGGGTGTCGATGGCCCGGTCGGGCCCGAACTCCTCGAAGAGGCCGCTGGTGGCGCGGAAGACGCCGCCGAAGCGCCCCACGTCCTCGCCCAGCACGACCACGCTGGGATCGCGGCGCATCTCCAGCCGGAGGGCGTCGTTGACGGCCTGGATGATGTTGAAGGTGGGCATGGTCGCCTGGTCTCGGGCGGGCGCGGGGGCGATCAGGAGCCGTGGTGCCGCGGATCGCCCACCCGCGGGTCGGCGGCGACGGCGGCGCGCGCCTCCTCCAGCTGCTCGCGCTGCTGCCAGAGCATGTCGGCGTACACCCCCTCGAACATCGACTCCAGCGCCGGCTTGGCGGCGAGCGCCTCGACGTCGCGGATGGCCTTCTGGAGCTCCTCCTTGGCCGCCGCCTGCAGCGCCGCCTCCTCCTCGTCGGAGAGGAGCCCGCGCCCGGCGAGGTGCGCCCGGAGCCGGGGGATGGGGTCCTTCTTCCGCCAGGGCTCGACCGCCTCGCTGGGGCGGTAGGCCTTGGGGTCGTCGGAGGTGGAGTGGCCCTCCAGCCGGTAGGTGACGCACTCCAGCAGGGTCGGCCCCTCCCCGGCGGCGGCGCGGGCGCGGGCCCGCCGGGTGGCGGCGTGCACCGCCAGCAGGTCGTTGCCGTCCACCCGCTCCCCGGCGATCCCGTAGGCCACCGCCTTCTGGGCGATGGTCTCGGAGGCGGTCTGCTTCTCGCGCGGCAGGCTGATGGCCCAGCCGTTGTTGCGGCAGACGAAGACGGTGGGGATCTTGTTCACCCCGGCGAAGTTCAGGCCGGTGTGGAAGTCGCTGGAGCTGGTCGCCCCCTCGCCGAAGTAGACCAGCGACACCATGGGCTCCTTGCGGATGCGCGACGCCCAGGCGGCCCCCACCGCCTGCGGGATCTGCGTGCCGATGGGGGCGCTGATGGAGGTGAAGCGGCCGGGGGCCCAGGCCTCGTGGCAGGGCATCTGGCGGCCGAACTGCAGGTCGCCGGCGTTGCCCAGCATCTGCGCCAGGAAGACCGGGAGGGGCATCCCGCGCAGGAGCGCCGCCGCGTGCTCGCGGTAGCAGGGGAAGATCCAGTCGGCCGGCTCCATCGCCGCCGCCGTCCCCAGGACCGTGGCCTCCTCGCCGATGGCGCCGATGTAGAAGCCGATCCGGCCCTGGCGCTGCAGGGCGATCATGCGCTCGTCGAGCTGCCGGGAGAACACCATGCGCCGGTACAGCTCCTTGAGCTCGGCGTCGGGCACGGTGAGCGCGGCCGGATCGGCCGAGCCGTCGTCGGCCATCACCCGGAAGATCGGCCAGGAGTCGCCCTCCCCCGGCGGCCCGCCGGCGCTCCCCCCGCGGCTCCGCCGAACGGCCCCGAGATCAGACGGTCGTCGCATGGCCCTCACCCTCCTCGGCGCCCGGCATCCCGCCCCGGCGCCCGGCGATCTCGCCCCTCAGGAACAGCTCGGCGGCGCGGTAGCTGGACCGCACCAGCGGCCCGGACGCGACGTAGCGGAAGCCGAGCGCTTCTCCCGCCTCCCGCAGCGCACGGAAGCGCTCCGGGGAGACGAACTCCACCACCGGCAGGTGCCAGGCCGACGGGCGCAGGTACTGCCCCAGCGTGAGGATGCTCACCCCGGCGGCGCGGAGGTCGCGCATCGCCTCGAGCAGCTCCCCGTCCGTCTCCCCGAGCCCCACCATCAGCGACGACTTGGTGACCACCCCCGGGAACTCCCGGGCCATGCGCTGCAGCACCGCCAGCGTCCGGTCGTACCCGGCCCGCGGGTCGCGCACCCCTGGCGTCAGGCGCCGCACCGTCTCCAGGTTGTTGGCGAAGACGTCGGGGGCCGCCCGGCCCACGGCCCGGACGGCCTCGGCGTCGCCCTGGAAGTCGGGGGTGAGCACCTCCACCAGCAGCCCGGGGATCTCGTGGAGCCGCCGCACCGCCTCGGCGAAGTGCGCCGCGCCGCCGTCCGGCAGGTCGTCCCGGTCCACGCTGGTGACGACGATGTAGTCGAGCCCCAGGCCGCGCACCGCCTCGGCCAGGTGGCGCGGCTCGTCGGGGTCGAGCGCCGGGGGCCGCGCCGCGGTCTTCACGTTGCAGAAGCGGCAGCCGCGGGTGCAGGTGTCGCCCATGAGCATCACCGTGGCGGTGCCGCCGCCCCAGCACTCGCCGACGTTGGGGCAGTGGGCCTCCTCGCAGACGGTGTGGAGCCGCAGGGCACGCAGCGTCTCCCGCACCCGGCCGTACCGCTCGCCGCCGGGCAGCGGCACGCGCAGCCAGGCGGGCTTGCGGGCGTCCAGCGGCAGGCCGGTCGCGCGCGGGCGCGGCGCGGCTCGCGCGGAACCGGCGTCTGCGTCCGGCGGGGACGGCCTGCGATCGGGTGGCGGCGTGGGCATGTCCTGGCGGCAGGATCCTAGCAACCCCGCACGCTGTCACCAGAAAGATAATGCGGGTGGCCCTCGATCCCACCGCAAGATTACAATCCTCCGGCGTGCCCAACCCGAGCGGGTCTGAAGTCGAGATCGAGCCCCCTGGTCCCGCGGCCGTGCCCGCGGCGCCGACGCGGGTGCTGGTCGTCGACGACGACGCCGCCGTCCGCGACGTCATCGGCACCCTCCTCGGCGAGGAGGGGTACCTCACCTCCACCGCGACCAGCGCCGAGGAGGCCGTCGCCGCCTGCCGGGAGCAGGAGTTCCAGCTGGTGCTCTCGGACATGAAGATGCCGGGGCGCGACGGCCTGTGGCTGCTCGAGCGGGTGCGCAGCGAGTTCCCCAACACCGCGGTGATCATGCTGACCGGCTTCGGCGACACCGAGCTGGCGGTGGACTGCCTGCGGCGCGGCGCCGCCGACTACCTGCTCAAGCCGCCGAAGATCGGCGAGCTGGTCCGGGCCATCGAGCGGGCCCTGGCGCGGCGGCGGCTGGAGCTGGCGCGGACCCGCTACCGCTCCAGCCTGGAGACGCGCGTCCGGGAGAAGACCGCCGAGCTCTCCCGCGCCCTCCGCGAGGTGGAGCAGAGCTACCAGAGCACCCTCCACGCCCTGGTCCAGGCCCTCGACGCCCGGGAGCACGAGACCAGCGACCACTCGCAGCGGGTGGTGCGCTACACCGTCGCCATCGCCGAGAAGCTGGGCGTCCCGCCGGCCCGGCTTCCCGACATCGGCCGCGGCGCCCTGCTCCACGACATCGGCAAGATCGGGGTCCGCGACGCCATCCTCCTGAAGGAGGGGCCGCTCACCGAACAGGAGTGGAAGGAGATGCGCCAGCACCCGCAGATGGGCTGGCGGATGATCTCGAAGATCCCCTTCCTCCACGGGGCGGCGGAGATCGTCCTGAGCCACCAGGAGCGCTGGGACGGCACCGGCTACCCGCGAGGGCTCTCCGGCGAGGCCATCCCGGTGGGGGCCCGGATCTTCGCGGTGGCCGACACCCTCGACGCCATGTCCAGCGACCGGCCCTACCGGCGCGGCACCTCCTTCTCCGAGGCCCGCAAGGAGATCGCCCGCTGCGCCGGGACCCAGTTCGACCCGCGCTGCGTCGCCAGCTTCCTCTCCATCGACGAGGCCGGCTGGGCCGCCCTGAAGAGGCCCCACCGTTGACCCCGCCGGCCCCGTCCCCGGCGGCGCCGCTCGTCGACGGGCGCGGCCGCGCCGTCACCTACCTCCGGCTCTCCCTCACCGCCCGGTGCAACTTCCGCTGCACCTACTGCTCGCCGGCCCCCGACGGCGCCGGCGAGGGGCTGCGGCGCGAGGACGCGGCCCGCCTGGTGCGGATCTTCGCCGGCCTGGGGGTGCGGCGGGTCCGGCTCACCGGGGGCGAGCCGACGCTGCGCCCCGACCTGGCGGAGGTGGCCGGCGACGCCGCCGCCACGCCCGGCATCGAGGAGGTGGCCCTGACCACCAACGGTCAGCGGCTCGAGGAGCTGGCGGCGCCGCTGCGCGCCGCCGGGGTGAGCCGGCTCAACGTCTCCCTCGACACCCTGCGCCCCGGCCGCCTGGCGGCGCTGGCCGGGCGGGCCGCCGACCTCCCCCGCATCCTGCGCGGCATCGGCGCCGCCGCGGTGGCCGGCTTCGCCTCGCTCAAGCTCAACGCCGTGGTGATCCGCGGCGGCAACGAGGACGAGCTGGGGGAGCTGTGCCGCTTCGCCTGGCGCCACGGCGCCGTGCCGCGCTTCATCGAGCTCATGCCCTTCGGCCCCGGCGACCCGGTCCCGATCGCCGAGGTGAAGCGGCTGCTCGCCGCCCAGGGGGTGCGGCTCGAGCCCGACGCCACCCGCGGCTGGGGGCCGGCGGTCCACATGCGCGGCCGGGCCGGCCCGGAGTCGGGGCTGGTCGGCTTCATCGGCGCCATGAGCGAGAGCTTCTGCGAGGGCTGCAACCGGGTGCGCGTCGGCGCCGACGGCGCCCTGCGCTCCTGCCTGGGGGGCCGGGACCGGCTCCCGCTCGTCCCCATGCTGCGCGCCGGGGCCAGCGACGCCGAGCTGGGGGAGGCCGTGCGCGGGGCGCTCCGGGAGAAGGGCGAGCGCCACGACATGGGCGACGCCTCCCGCGGACCGCTCCTCCCCATGCGCGAGACGGGCGGCTGACCGGCCCTAGGGAACCGCCGGCGCCGGCTCCTGCCCCGCCGGGATCCCCTCCGGCGACACGTCGCACTTCGCGGCCAGGTCGCCCAGGTGGGTGTGGATCTTCATGGAGCAGAACTTGGGGCCGCACATCGAGCAGAACTCCGCCGACTTGAAGGCGTCGTGCGGCAGCGTCGCGTCGTGAATGGCCCGG
>JAJZTO010000199.1 GCA_021848865.1 Myxococcales bacterium | reverse complement strand
CTGGAAGCGGCGGCCGAACGCGCCGCGCCAGGATCCGCGTGAGCTGGGGCTTGAAGCCCATGTCCAGCATGCGGTCGGCCTCGTCGAGGACCAGGATCTCGATCTCGTCGAGGCGGGCGGTGCGCTGCTCCAGGTGGTCCACCAGCCGCCCCGGGGTCGCGACCACGATCTCCCGGCGCTCCCGGAACGCGGCCACCTGCTGGCCCATCCCCACCCCCCCGATCACCACCGCGCCGCGCGCCCGCCCGCCGCGGCCGAAGCGCTCGATCTCCTCGCCGATCTGCACCGCCAGCTCGCGCGTCGGCGCCAGGACCAGGGCGCGCGTCCCGGCCTTGCCGGCGAGCCGGTCGAGGATGGGCAGGACGAAGGCCGCGGTCTTGCCGGTGCCGGTGGCGGCGGTGCCGATGACGTCCTTCCCCGCGAGCGCGGGCGGGATCGCCTGCGCCTGGATCGGGGTCGGGTGCTCGAAGCCGGCGTGCGCGACGGCCTGGAGGGATCTCGGCGAGAGGCCGAGACCTGCGAACGATGGGGACATCCCTGTTCCTGGCTGGGGGCGCCGCGGTGGGCGGCGGAAGGCCGCCCCGGGGCGACCCTCGAGAGGGGGGGAACATACCGGGGACGCGGGTGGATTGCCACGGAGGGCTGGGCCTGCCGACGCCGGGTGCCGGAGACCCCGGCGGGAGCCCCAAATGGTCCTCACGGGGCGTCCCCGCCTGGACGATCATTGCGCCCCCAGGGCACGCTTTCCGCGACACCCGCGACGAGGACCCACCATGAGCCGAGCCGAGATCCGAGCCGACATCCTCGAGAACTTCCCCGACCTTTTCGGCAAGAAGCGCGTGAACGGCCGCGAGATCGACGTCGAGGAGACCATCGCCACCCTGACCCGGGAGCTCGATCCGGAGATCGCCAGGGTCCTCACCGCGCGGCGGGAGCTGCTGCGGTCCCCGGCGGCGGTCCCGGCGAAGTACGCCTGGGCGGGCTGGGAGGAGCGCTTCGACGATCCGGTCAGCGGGAAGCCCTGGACCTTCCGCCAGATCGTGCAGGGGATGATCGACAACTTCCTCGGCCGGGAGAGCCCGGTGCGGTGGCGGCTCAACGACGAGGTGGCCATCCCCGCCCACGTCCACCCGTCGGGGAACCCGGGGCTGGAGCTGACCGGCCCGTGGCACCCGCTCGACATGGCGTTCAACGCGCTGAACAGCCCCGCGCCGATGAACATGCCGGACTTCGAGGACGCCTCGCCGCCGCACTTCCGGCCGGACGGGACGCCGGGCACCGAGCCGGTGGGCATCTTCGCGGCCATGAAGAACGCCAAGGACATCCACGAAGGGCGCTGGACCGGGAAGCCCTACGAGGTGGTGAAGAAGGGGAAGACGCGCGCCTACCGCATCGACAAGCCGCCGGCCCAGTGGCCGACGCGGCTGGCCCGGCCGCCCAGCCTGCACGTCCGCTACGACCACTTCACCGTGGACGGCAGGCCCGCGCCCGGCCTGGTGGTCATCGCCACCCTCTGGGCCTTCAACAACCTCGAGGCGCTGCAGCGGCTCGGCAGCGGGGTCTACTTCTACATCCCCAAGCTGCAGACGCCCCGCGAGGCGCTGGTGGTGGAGCGGCTGCTCTCGCGGCTCGAGGGGATGGTGGGAGTGCCAGCCGGCACCTTCAAGGCCAAGATGCTCTACGAGGAGGGGAACGCCGGCCGCCAGCTCCCCGGCATCCTCTGGGCGCTGCGCCGCCGCCTGCTCGGCACCAACGTCGGGCGCTGGGACTACCTCGGCAGCCTCATCGAGATGTGGAAGGACGATCCCCGGGGGATCTTCCCCGACCCGCAGTCCATCGGGATGGCGACGCCCAACATGATCGCCTACCAGCGCTACAACGCGCTGCTCATGCTCATGGCCGGGATGAAGCAGGGGGAGGCCAGCCACGCGGCGCCCATCGGCGGCATGGCGGCGGTGATGATCTACCAGCCGAGCGATCCCTACGGCCGCTCGAAGTACAACCCGCTGGCGCTCCGCGCCATCGTCATGGACAAGCTGCGGGAGCGGCTCCTCGGCCTGATGCTGGTGGTGGACGAGCCCCTCCCCGCCGGCGCCGCTCCCACCCTGGAGGACGCGCTGGCCGGCAAGGCGAAGGGCAAGCTCTACGACATGTACCGGCAGAGCTGGGTGGCGAGCCCCGAGACCGAGTACGTGGCCGCCGGGAACGGCCCGCTCCGCGCCCGGCTGGCGGAGCTGCAGGCGCTGGTGGACGCGCCGCGGGACACCGTGGAGGTGAAGGGCAAGCCGGTGCCGTCGGTGAAGAGCGGCCTCACCGACGCCGAGCGGCAGCTGCTCCAGTCCCGCGGCCTGCTCGACGCCAGGGGCCGGATCACGCCCCAGGTCCTGGTCCGCCGGGAGCTCGACGCGCCCGAGAAGCTCCTCTCCGCCGACCGGTGGCAGGCCATCAACGGGGTGCCGGCCGGGGAGGTCACCATCGAGCACGTCCAGCACGCCTTCTACATGGCGGCCAACTACGGCTTCCAGATCCTGAACGGCAACTTCGCCGCCGCCATCGACGACTACGAGCTGAAGCTCCGCTTCATGAACGACCTGGCCACCTACCGCATCAACGTCTCCTGGCTCTGGGCGCTGGCCCGGCACCAGGCCGCCATCACCCGGGACGGGTTCCTCCAGCGGCAGGCGCTCACCGAGGACGGCGTGGTGCTGGCCCCCGGGCCCGAGGCGGTGAAGGCCGGGACGCGCTTCACCCCGGCGCTGTTCCAGAAGGTCTGGGCGCTGCACGACGAGTGGACCCGGGCCTTCTTCGCGGAGCAGGACCGCCGCGGCGAGCCGGCCCGGTTCGACCGCGCCAAGGCCGACGTCATCATGGAGCTGCTCCGCCGCCAGCTCCTCTCCCCGCGCTACATCCAGCACAGCGCCCGCGCCCTCTTCGTGGTGGCGCAGGCGAGCGCAGGCGAGCGCGGGCCCATCCTGGAGGCGATCTTCGACCTCTCCCGCGAGGAGATCGCGAGGCGGGTCCAGGCCGGGACCATGGCCGCCGGGGCGCTCGCGGCCCACGACTACGTGAACGACGTCTTCGCGGCGGGCTGACCCCGCCGGCCGGTCCGGGCGGGCGAATCCATCCGGGGCGTCCTGGCTCTTACCGGGCGCAGCCGCCCATCGCCAGGAGCGCCCCCCATGAACCGCCTCCCGTCGCTCGCCCTCGTCGCCGTCCTCGCGGCCTTCGGCGCCGCCGCCTGCACCCGCGGCGAGGCCGCCCCGGTCGCCGCCGCCCCGGCGGCGGTCGCGGCGCCCGCCGCCGCGCCGCAGCCGGCGAGCCCGCTGCCGCGGCTGGTCTTCTTCATGAACCCGAACGGCAGCCCCTGCCAGGTCCAGGACCAGATCCTGCGGGGCATGACGGCGCAGCTGGCGGGCCGCGTCCAGCTCCTCTACGTGAAGACCACCGACCCGGCCGCCGGCCCCTGGTTCGAGCACTACGGCATCCGCGGGATCCCCTCGCTGGTGCTCACCGACGCCGCCGGGGCCGAGCTGCGCCGCGCCACCCCGGGCATCCAGTCGGCGCAGCAGATCCTCGCGCTCGTCGGCCCCTGAGCAGCGAGCGGTCCATGGACATCGGGCTCTCGTCGATCGCGCTCACCTTCGGCGCCGGCCTCGCCAGCGTCGCCAGCCCCTGCGTCCTGCCGGTGGTGCCGCTCATCGTCACCGGCACCGCCGAGGAGCACCGCTCCCGGCCGGCGCTGGTGGTGGCCGGGATCGCGGCGAGCTTCGTCGCCATGGGCGTCCTCACCAGCCTCTTCGGCGCCGTCGTCGGGCCGCAGATCCCGAAGCTGGAGAAGGCCGTCGGCCTCCTGGTCCTCCTCTTCGGCCTGCTCCTGCTCGCCGACGTGAACCTCTTCAAGCGGCTCACCTGGCTCCAGCGCATCCGGCCGGGGACGGCGGGCCGCTGGTCCGGCCTGCTGCTCGGCCTGAGCCTGGGCCTGGTCTGGATCCCGTGCATCGGCCCCATGCTCTCGAGCGTCCTGGCGATGGTCGCGGCCAAGGGGACGCTGCTCGCGGGCGTCTCCCTGCTCCTCGTCTACTCCCTGGGGTTCGCGGTGCCGATGCTGGCGGTCGGGTACGGATCGCAGGCGCTCCGCCAGCGCATCCGGGTGGTCTCGTCGCACCCCCTGGTGGTCCGGTGGGCCTCGGGGCTCCTGCTGGTGGCCTTCGGCGCGGTGATCGTCACCAGGGGGATGCTCTTCGTCGGCTCCTGACCCCCCTTCCCCGCCGGATCCGGATGGCGGAACATTCCGGTCCCTGGTGCGTTCCTTGTATGGACGGCCTTCGAGGGAGGAGGTCGAGCCATGAAGACGCGAATTCCGGCAATCCTCGCGGCGGCTGCGCTGCTCGCCGCGGCTCCCACGTCCGGCGCGGCCGACGACAGTGTGGCGAAGACGCCACAGGGCGCCGCCCCGGTCGAGCCGGCGCCGCCGGCCGGTCAGCCCGCCGCGGCTCCCGACCGGCCGCTGCCCGGTCCGCCCCTGGTGGCGCCGCCCCCGCCGGCCGAGCCCAAGGCCGCTCCAGCCGGGGCGGAGGCCTCCCCCGCCGAGGAGCGGGGCCCCGCGACCGGTCCGAGCGCCGCGGCGGCCGCGGCCAGGGCCGCGCCCCGGGCCGACGCGAGCGCCACCGCGGCGCCTCCCCGGGCCGGGCGCTGGGTCTACACCGAGCGGTACGGCTGGACCTGGGTGCCCGCCGGCGGGCCGTGGACCTACCGCGGCGCCGACGCGACCTACGTCTACGTCTACACGCCCGAGCGCGGCTGGGCCTGGCTGGTCTCGCCGTGGGACCCGGGCTGGAGGACGGAGCGGTACTACGGCGCGGGTTGGCCGTGGCCGTACGCCTACGGGCCGGGCTGGTGGGGGCCGGGCTTCCACGCCTACGGCTGGTGGGGGCCCGGCGCCTGGGGCCCCGGCTGGCGGGGCCAAGGCGGGTGGGGCCGCCCCGGGCCGCTGCCGGCCCCGCGCGGCCGTCCGGCGCCGCGGCGCTGACGGCGCCGCTCCAGGGTGTGGCCGTCAGACCGCCGCGGCGGCGGCGTCGCGCCGGAGGTACTCCTCCCAGCGCCGGTCCACCCAGCGCTGGAGCGCCGCGCCCTCCGCGGGCGCCAGGCCCTTGAAGCGGGCCTGCGTCGCCAGGTAGTCGGCCACCGGCTTGCGCGCCCCGCGCCTCGCCAGGGCCTTGCTGCGGCCGGTGAGCCGGAAGGCCTGGCCCTCCACCTCGTAGAGGACCACCAGGCCGGTGTCCACGGCGAGCTGGCCGACGCGCACCGAGTCCCTGGGGTCGAAGCCCCAGCCCGAGGGGCAGGGGGTGTTCATGTGGACGTAGCGCAGGCCGCGCAGGGCGCGCGCCTTCACCAGCTTGTCGTAGACGTCGTCGGGGTGGACCGCCGAGGTGGAGGCCACGTAGGGCAGGCCGTGCGCCTCCATGATGCGCGGCAGGTCCTTGGGGTTCTCCCGCTTGCCGGCGGTGGTGGTGGTGGTCCGCGCGCCGGCCGGCGTGGAGCCGGAGCGCTGCGTCCCGGTGTTCATGTACCCCTCGTTGTCGTAGCAGACGTAGATGAAGTCAGATCGGAA
>JAJZTO010000198.1 GCA_021848865.1 Myxococcales bacterium | reverse complement strand
GCTCGACGAGGAGGAGGCGGCGGCGCTGCGGCTCGCCGCCGCGCGCGGCGCGGTGGTGGCGGCGCTCGACGCCGGGCGCCCGGCGGCGCGGGAGCTGGCGGCCCTGCACGGGGCCGGCGGGAACGGCGCCGGCCTGGCGGAGCTGGTGGCCGGGATCCTGCGGGACCAGGCCTCGCGCGGCCGCCGCGGGGCGCCGCCCCTGCCGCCCGACCGCGCCGGCGACGCCCGGGAGGCGCTCCGGCGGCTGGTCGAGGCCGCCGCGGCGCTGGAGGCCGCCGAGGCCGAGGCGCGCACCGCCTCGATGCGCGCGGTGGCGGCCCGGTTCGCCGCGGCCTGGGCCGCCTTGCCGGCGGGCGACCGGGAGGGGCCGGTCACGGCGGAGGGGCGCGGCCGGCTGCTCGGCGCCGCCGGGGCGGCCCGCGGGGGGCGGATCGGCAAGAGCGACGGCCCGCGGCTCGGGCCGGCCCGCGAGGCGCTGCTCGACGCGGCCGAGGACTTCGAGGGCCTCTCGGCCGAGGCGCTGGGCCGGGCCCAGGCCGGGGAGCTGGCCGGCCTGGCCGGGGAGGCGGGGGAGCGGTACGCCGCCGCGAAGCGTGCGGCCGGCGCGCTCGACTTCGACGACCTGCTGCTCGGCGCCCGCGACCTGCTGGCGTCCGACGCCGCCCTGCTCGGCGAGCTGCGCGGGCGCATCCGGGCGCTGCTCCTCGACGAGGTGCAGGACGTGAACCCGGTGCAGCAGGAGATCGCCGACCTGCTGACCGGACCGGCCTCGCCGGCCCGCCCCGGGCCGCCGGCGCTGCTGGTGGCGGTGGGCGATCCGAAGCAGTCCATCTACCGGTTCCGCGGGGCCGACGTGGCGGTCTTCCGCGCCCTGGTGGACCGGCTCGCGGCCGGGGAGGGCAGGGTGCTGCGGCTCGCCGACAACCACCGCTCCACCCCGGGCGTGCTGGAGGTGGTGAACGCCGTCTCGGCCCGGGCCCTCCAGCCGGCCGGGCCGGCGCCGCGCCCCTACGAGATCGCCTTCGGGCCCGACGACCGGCTGCGGCCGGTCCGCGCGGGAGGCCCCTCCCCGGCCTGCGAGATCCTGGAGGACGCGGAGGGCGGGGACGCCGCCGCCCGGCGCGCCCGCGAGGCCCGGGCGATCGCCGAGCGGGTGGGGGCGCTGGTCTCGGGGCGGGCCGGCCTCGCCCTCCCGGGCCCGGACGGCGAGGCGAGGCGCCCGCGCCTCGCCGACGTCGCCATCCTCTTCCGCCGGCTCACCCAGGTGGGCGCCTACGAGCGGGCGCTGCGGGAGGCCGGCATCCCCTGCCGGCTGGCCCGCGGCGGCGGCTTCTACCAGGCGCCGGAGGTGCGCGACGCCGGCGAGCTGTGCGCCTCGCTCTTCGACCCCGCCGACGCGCTGGCCTGGGCGGCGCTGCTCCGGTCGCCCCTCTGCGGCGTGACCGACGGCGCGCTGGCGCTGCTCGCCCGCGGCGGGCTGGCGGGCCTGGCGCGCGTCGAGCCGGCGGCGGCGGCGGCGAAGCTGGAGCGGATGCTGGGCGAGATCGGGGCTGCTGCGCCGGCCGCGCCCCCGACCTCGACCGCAACCCCGGCCGAGGCTCCCTGGTCCTCCGATCCCGCGCGGCTGCGACGGTTCCTCGCCGCCTGGCGGGCGCTGCGCGAGCGGCGGGACCGGCTCGCGCTCCCGGACCTGCTCGCCGAGGCGGCCGGGCGGCTGGACTGGGAGGCGGCCCTGCTCGCCTCGCCCGACGGGGAGCGGCGCCGCGACAACCTGCGCAAGCTCCTCGCCCTCGCCCGCCGCCACGCGGCCGCCGGCGCCGCGGCGCCGGACTTCGCGGCGCGGCTGCGCCGGCTGGCCGGCCGGCCGCCCCGGGAGCCGGAGGCGGAGCTGCCGCCGGGCGACGCCGTGGCGCTCCTCACCGTGCACCAGGCCAAGGGGCTGGAGTGGCCGCTGGTCTTCCTCCCCGACCTGGGCGCGGCGCTCCCGGCCGACGCGCGCCGGGCGGTGCTCGACGCCGGGGGGCGGCTCTGCGCCGCCTGGGCCGACGCGGAGGGGGGCGAGCCGGTGGCGACCGCGTCGCTGCGGGCGGCGCGCGAGGAGGAGCGCCGCGCCGCGGCCGCCGAGTCGCGGCGGCTGCTCTACGTGGCGATGACCCGGGCGCGCGACGGCCTGGTGCTCTCCGGGGCGGCGGCCCGCCGCGGCGACAACTGGCGCGAGCTGGTGGAGGCGGGGCTCTCCGACCGGCCGGAGCTGGTGCGGCGCGTCCCCGCGCAGGAGGCGGCGAGCCGGGCCGCCGGGCCGCCGGTCCCCGCGCCTCCCGCCCCGGCGCCGGCCGCGCCGCCGGCACCGGCGCCGCCCCGCCTCGCCCCGCCGCCGCCGCTCCCCGCGGCGAGGGTCGCGGTCACCGACCTCGCCGAGTACGCGCGCTGCCCGACCCGCCACTTCCTCTCGCGGCGCCTGCGGCTCCCGGAGCGGGACGGCGCCCCGGCCACGCCCGGCGACGACGCCGAGCGCGCCACCGACCGCGGCACCCTGGCCCACGCCATGCTCGCGCAGCTGGACCTCCTGGCCCCGCCGCTGGCCCGGCGCGCCCAGCTCGCCGCCTGCGCCGCGCGGATGGGGCAGGATCCCGGCGCGCCCGCGGCGCGGCGCGTCCTCGCCGACGTCTCCCGCTTCCTGGAGTCGGCGGGAGGCCGCTGGCTCGAGGCCCGCGCCGCCGACGGGACGCTGCGGCGCGAGGTGCCCTTCCTGCTCCGGCTGGAGGGCGACCCCGCCTGCTACCTGGTGGGCGCCGTCGACGCGCTGGCCGAGGAGCCGGAGGGGGTGCTCCTGCTGGACTTCAAGTACGCCCATCCGCGCCCCGCCTCCGCCGCCCGCTACCGCCTGCAGCTCGCCGCCTACGCCCTGGCGGCGTCGCGCGCCTTCCCGGGCCGCCCGGTCCGCGCCGCGCTCCAGTACCTGCGGGGGCGGTGCGACCGCGTCGACCTCACCCCGACGGCCGCCGAGCTGACCGATCTCGCCCGCGAGGCGCCGCGGCTCGCGGCCGGGCTGCACCGGAGCGGCGGGCCGCGTCCGGCCGCGGCGCTGGGGCGCACGCGCGAGCGCTGCCAGGCCGACGGCTGCGGCTACCTGTACCGGTGCCACCCGGCGCCGGCGTGATTCCTTCGTTGAGGGGCGGGGTCGGAGGGGGTAGATTCCGCTCCGGGCGCGCGGTCCGCCGCCCGCCTCCACATCCCTCCCGCGGAGATCCCATGCGAATCACCGAGCGCGTGAAGCAGATCCTCTCCTGGTACCAGTCGGACAACCCCGGCACGCTGGGCAACCTCTACCGGCTGCTGATGAGCGGGCGCCTGGCGGGCACCGGCAAGCTGGTGATCCTCCCGGTGGACCAGGGCTTCGAGCACGGCCCGGCCCGCTCCTTCGCCCCGAACCCCGACGGCTACGACCCGCGCTACCACTTCCAGCTGGCGCTGGACGCCGGCTGCAACGCCTACGCGGCGCCGCTGGGCTTCCTCGAGGCCGGGGCGGCCGAGTTCGCCGGCCAGCTCCCGCTCATCCTCAAGCTCAACAACTCCGACTCGCTCTCCAAGCTCGGCGGCGCCCCCTGCTCGGCCGTCACCGCCTCGGTGAGGGACGCGGTGCGGCTGGGCTGCGCCGCGGTCGGCTACACCATCTACCCGGCCTCCGACGCCCGCAACACCCAGTACCAGGACCTCCGCGAGATCGCCGAGGAGGCCAAGGCCCACGGCCTGGCGGTGGTGGTGTGGAGCTACCCGCGCGGCTCGGGGGTGTCCAAGGAGGGCGAGACCGCCGTGGACATCTCCGCCTACGCCGCCCAGATCGCGGCGCAGCTGGGGGCCCACGTCATCAAGGTGAAGCCGCCCAAGGAGCTGGTGGAGCACCCCGAGGCCAAGAAGGTCTACGAGAAGTACCAGATCCCGATCAAGACGCTGCCGGAGCGGGTGCGCCACGTCGTCCAGAGCGCCTTCAACGGGCGGCGGATCGTCATCTTCTCGGGCGGCGAGGCCAAGGGCACCGAGGAGGTGCTGGCCGAGATCCGGGGGATCAAGGAGGGCGGGGGCTTCGGCTCCATCATGGGCCGGAACGCCTTCCAGCGCCCCAAGGCCGAGGCGCTGAAGCTGCTCGACGAGGTGATGAAGATCTACGCGGCCTAGCGCCACATACCTCGAGTGAAGGGCGGCGGCCGCGCCAGGCGGTGCGGCCGCCGCGCGCCCCTCCAGGAGCCTTTTCGGGCCCGTGCGCGGCTCTTTTTCCTTGCCCACGCCGCCGCGCGGGGGCTATACCGATTTGCCTTTACGAATCGCGGCCCTCCCGCGCGCTGCATGCGGCCGAGGCCGTCAGCGCGACCCCGAAAGAACACCGACTATGCGCCTCTACTCGAAGGTCATCCCCACCATCGCACGCGAGGTCATCCAGACCCTCATGCAGGATGGTGACATCGAGGTGGAGACCCTGCGGATCGCCGACGCCGAGATGGACATGACGGCGACGATGAAGGAGTACCTGGCGGCCGAGGAGCGCGTGAACGCCGCCACCCGCGAGGCGCTGGAGCGGCGGGGCTACGACCAGTCCCGCTTCGCCGCGGTGAAGCGGGAGATGGCCGACGTCCGCGGCTTCAAGATGGGGGACGAGGGCATCGAGTACGTCATCGGGCAGATGATCGAGTACCTCCTCGTCTCGCGGAACGTCGAGGAGGTCTACGCCGAGGACACCTCGATCCGGAAGAAGGTCAACGCCATCTTCAAGAAGTACCTGGACGTGGACGACGAGATCGACCGCGAGGCCCGCGCCCGCCTGAAGCACCTGCAGGAAGGCTCGACGGCCTGGGACATCGAGTACCAGAAGACCCTGGAGCTGCTGCGCCGCTCCCGCGGCTTGATCTGATCGAGCGGGGGCCGCGCCCCCGCCCCGGCTGCGCGGGTCCCTCCCGCGCCTCGGCTTCGCCTCGCGCGCCGTCCCGCGGGGTCACCGGTCCTCCGCCCTCCCCACCTGTGGTGGGCCCCCTCCCGGCGGCCCGCGGCGGCCGGCTGCTTTCTTGACCTCCGATATCGCTCGCTTACGCTCGTGGTCCTGAGGGTGGGCCAGGGGCGGAGGCGGCGGTGGCCAGGGGCGCGCAGTCCTACTACCGGGGCGTGAGGGGCAGCCGGGCGCTGGCGACCGCGCCCGTGGACGCGCCCTCGCCGGTCTCGCGCGCCGAGGCGCTGGCGCCGGGCGAGATGCTCCGCGTGGCGGTGGGCGGCGACCTGCTGGGCGCGGCGCGCGTCCGGACCCGCTTCGCGCCGGTCCCGCTCGACGCCTTCGACCGTGCCGCGCCGCTGCTGCGCGCCGAGGAGCAGGCCGCCTGGTTCCACCTGCTGCGCCTCTCCTACGGCGAGGGGCGGAACTTCTGCCGGGCCCCCAAGCGCGAGTTGATGGCGCGGCTCGGGCTCTCGGAGCGGCGGCTGCTGCGCGTGCTGGCGGCGCTGGTGGAGAAGCGCTTCGCCCGGCCGCTGCACCGCGACAACCGCGGCACGCTCTGGCGCGTCAGCCTCCCGGCCGAGGCGCTGGGCCAGGCGCCCGGAGAGGACGTCCTGCTGGGCCGTGCCGCGGG
>JAJZTO010000197.1 GCA_021848865.1 Myxococcales bacterium | reverse complement strand
CCCCGGGGCGAGCCGCAGCGCCCGCTGGTAGGCGCGCTCGGCCTCCTCGAAGCGCTTCTCGCCCCGCAGGGCGTTGCCCAGCCCGAGCCAGCCCTCGGGGCTCGCCGGCGCGTACTTCACCGCCAGCTCCAGCTCCTTGCGGGCGCCGGGGAAGTCCTCGGCCTCCACCAGCATCGTGCCGTAGTTGACGTGGGCCTCCGGGTAGTCCTCGCGCAGCCCCGCGGCCTTCCGGAAGTCCTCCAGGGCCTGGGGGCGGTTCCCCAGGGCCAGCTCGACGAAGGCCAGCTTGTTCCAGACCGCCGGGTCCTCGGGGTGCACCTGGCGGGCGTTCTCCAGCACCATCTTCGCCAGCTCGAAGCGCTTGCGGGCGTAGTAGACGGAGGCGAGGCTCACCAGGGCCGGGGCGTCCTGCTCGGCGGCGCGCAGGACGGCGCGGGCCTCCGCCTCGGCCTCGTCGAGCCGCCCCTGGGCCGCGACGGCCTCGATGAGCTGGTCGCGCAGCGGCGTCAGCGGGAAGCGCGCCAGGCGGGCGCGCAGGTCGGCCTCGGCCTCCGCCGCCCGTCCGGTGCGGATGCGCAGCCGCGTGAGGTCGTGGCTGGCCTCCACGAAGTCCGGCTTCTCGCGCAGCGCCGCCTGGTAGGCCGCCTCGGCCCGCCCGTCCTCGCCGGCCCGCTCGAACCAGACGCCGGCGCCGCGGGCGGCCTGGAGCAGCGAGCGGTCGAGCCCGAAGGCCTTCTCCAGGGCCTCGGCGGCGGCGAGGTACGAGCCGGCCCGGCCCTGGGCCAGCCCCTCGGAGAGGAGGTCGCGCGCCTGCTCGGCCGGGCTCTTGGGCTTCGGGGGCGGCGCCGGGGCCCCCGGCCCGCCCGGCCGGGCGGAGCCCTCCGACCGCGGCCCGGAGCAGGCCACGGCGAGGAGCAGCGCCGGCAGGGCGAGACGCCGGAGCATCGGTCCCCTACTTCACCCGGGAGCGGGCGTCGTCCACGTAGGACTTCGCCACCGGATCGGTGACCCCGGAGAGCCCCACCAGCGCCTTGAGCGCCTGCTGGGTCTCGGCCCGCTTCCCGGCCTTGTTGAAGATGGCCGCGGCCCGGTAGAGCACCTTGGCCGCGTTGTTCGGGTCGTCCTTGCCGCACTTCGGATCGGTGGCGTAGCTCAGGTAGTAGCCGGCCGCCTCCAGGCTCTTGCGGGCCCCGTCCAGCTCGGCGCCCACGTTCTGCAGCGCCAGGCAGCGGTCCTCGGCGGCCGGGTACTGCGCCAGGTACTGCTGGTAGCGCTGCACCGCGGCGGCGTGATCGCCGGCCATCGACAGGTCGGTGGCCAGGGCCAGGGTGGCCTTGGGCGCCACCTTGGCGTCCGGGTACTTCGAGAGCAGCAGCTCCCGGACGGCCCGCGCCTTCTTCGGCTCCTTGGCGCTGTTCCAGGCGATGGCGGCGTTGTAGAGCGCGGTGGCGGCGTCGGCGTGGTCCGGGCTCCCGGCGGCGAACTTCTCGAAGGCGGCCGCCGCCTCGGCGGGCTTGCCGTCGGAGAGGAGCTTGCTGGCGGCGGCGAAGCCGGCCCCCTGGCGCTGCCGCCGCAGCTGCTCCTCCAGGCGGGCGAGCTGCTCGGCCCGGCCCTTGGCCGAGGCGTCCCCGCCCTTGGCGGCGTCGGCCGCCTTCTTCGCCTCCGCCGCCACCACGCCGGAGACCCGGTCGATGGCCGCCAGGTACCCGGCGGTGTCGCCGCGGACCAGGAAGGTCTGGAGGTAGAGGGTCACCGCGTCGTCGAGGTGGCTGGTGCCGGGGAAGTCCTGGATGACGGCCAGGAAGCGGCGGGCCGCCTCCTCCATGTTGTCGTAGGAGTACTGGACCTGGGCGGCCTGCAGCTCCGCCCCGGCGGCGTTCTCGGAGGCGTGAGCGTCGTCCTCGGCCTTGTAGGTCCGGCCGTAGTCGTCGGCGGCGGCGATGAGGCGACGCCAGGTCTCGGCGGGCGGCCGCGGCTTCAGCTCGCGCCCCCTGCGCTTGTCCGCCCCCAGCAGGTTGATGGGCTCGAGGCGGCCGGCCCGCACCTCGGCCGAGCTGATCTGCGAGAGCGCCACGTAGCGCATCCGGGCCGCCAGGGCCCGCGTGGCCGGGTCGGCGTCCGGATCGGCCCAGAGCTTCTCCGCCTGGGCGTTCGCCTCCTCCGGGGCCGAGGCCTGCAGCAGGTACCGGGCCGCCCAGCCGCGGTAGACCAGCCGGTACTCGGAGGACTTGTAGACGTCGGCCATCTCGCCGAGCTGGATGCCGGCGGAGCGCCACTCGCCGCGCGCCTGGTCCATGTTGCCCGAGTCCTTGGCCACCTCGCCCAGCCGGGCGTGGTTGCGGGCGTCGGAGTACTTGCTGCGCTCGGCGTCGCCGTCGATGGCCGAGGGGTCGGGCAGCTTGTAGGTGGCGCCGTAGCGCTTGATGCCGGTGCCACCGGTGGTGGAGGTCGTGGCGCAGGCGGCCAGCAGGGGGAGCAGCAGGAGCGTCTTCCTCATGGCGTCGGTCCTTCCTTTCCGTCGGTTCCTACGGTCGGCTCGGGGCCGGGCTCGAACGGCCCCGGGGAACGGTCCTCGAACAGCATCCGCCCCTTGGCCTCCTTCAGCAGGGGGTATTCCTTCGGGCGGTAGCGGGCCAGCGACTCGGCGATCTTGCGGGTCCACTCGTTCTTCACGTGCAGCTCGCGGGCGGAGGTGATGGCCTGGACGTAGACGCCCACCGCCTGGTCCTCGTAGGGCTGGGCGGCCTGGGCCAGCTGGTCCTGGTAGGCGGCCAGGTACTCCTCCCTCCCCTTCTTCTGGAACTCGGGCGGCACCGGAGCCTCGTACAGCGTCTGGGCCAGGCGCTCCAGCAGGAAAGCCTGCCGGTAGAAGGCCGCCAGCGTCCAGTCCGGCCGCTTGTAGGCCTTCACCTCGTTGTAGGCCGGCGCCACCCGCTTCAGCTCCGCGAGCTTCTGCTCCATCGCCTTCTTCAGCTTCCTGGGGTCGGCGGAGGCGGGCAGCTGGACCCGGTCGAAGCGCTCGAAGTCCAGCTCGGCCAGGCGGAACCGGGCCTCGGCCGCGGCCGCGGCGGCCGCCGGCGCGGCGTCGGGCGACAGCCCGCGCCGCCGGAACTCGTCGACCGCCGCCTGGAAGCCCTCTCGCGACCCCCGGGCGTCCCCCATCGCCCCCCGGGCCTGGGCGATCTTCAGCCAGGACTGGACGATCAGCTCCGGCTCCTTCCGGGCGAAGCGTGCGTTGAAGTCGGCGAGCGCCTGGACCTCGCGCTTCCAGTCCCTGGTCTTCTCGAAGATCAGCGCGGCGTGGAACTGGGTCCTCGCCGCGTCCTCGGCGTCGGGGTAGAGCTGGGCGTAGCGCGCGAAGGTCCGGGCCGCCTCCTCGTAGCGCTGCAGGTTCTCCAGCGAGCGGGCGGCGTCGTAGAGGGCGTCCTTCCGGTGCTTGGACTGCGGGTACCGGTCCACCAGCAGCAGGTACCGGTCCACCGCCTTGTCGAAGTCGTAGGTGTTCTCGGCGTTCCAGGCCACCCGGAACAGCGCCACGTCGGCGAAGCTCGACTGCGGGTACTCGGCGCTGATGCGCTCGTAGAGCCGCAGCGCCGTCTCGAAGCGCCGGTCGCTCTCGGCGCAGCTGGCGGCGTTGTAGAGGGCCTTGTCGGCGAACTCGTGCCGGGGGTCCTCGGCGACCAGCGCCAGGAAGGCGGCCTCGGCCTCGCCCCACCGCTTCTCCTCCATCGCCTGCATGGCGCGGTTGAAGCGGCCGCCCAGCTTGAACTTCTGCAGGGTCTCGGCGAGCTTGGGGTTGCGGCCCACGTCGGCCTTCTGCAGCCGGGCGCTGGCCTGCTCCACCGCCGCCCAGTCCCGCGCCGCCAGGTGGCTCTCGATGATGAGGTTGGCGGCGAAGCCCGCCACCTCGGTCGAGGGCCAGCGCGACACCACCTCCTCGAAGCGGCAGCGCGCCTCGGGGAAGTCGCCGTACGCGTAGTAGAGCTCGCCCGCCTTGTAGGCGATGGCCGCGGCCTTGGGGTGGCCCGGCACCCGGTCGACGAAGGCGTCCGACTCGCGCACCAGCCCCAGCAGCACCGGCGGCAGCGGCTCGGCCACCGGCGGCGGCTGTCCCTCCCGGTCCTTGGCGGTGACCACCTTGCGCTCGGCGAGCCGGCCGGCGGCCTCGAGCCGCCGGGCCTCCTGCTCCCAGGAGAGCACCGCCGCCAGCGCCGCGTCGGCCCGGAAGCGGTCGTCGGCGGGATCGTCGCGGACCCTGGCGTAGGCGTGGGCCGCCGCCTCGAAGTCGCCCGCCTGGTAGAGGGCGTCGGCCCACTGGTAGGAGAGGTCGTAGGCGTCCTTGGCGTGCGGGAAGGAGCGGAGGTACTGGCCGTAGACCCGGGCCGCCGACCGGTACTCGGCGACGGCCTCCTCGCCCTTGCCGGCGGCCCGCAGGGCCTGCGCCTGGCGGTGGTGGAAGGCCGCGGCCTGCCGCAGGCTGCTCTCCACCTGCTCGCGGACCTCCCGGGCGAGGTCCGGGTCGCCGCGGTTGCGCTCCCACCACTCCGTCCCCTCGGCGTACCGGGCCACCAGCGCCTCGCGCTCCCGGGTCTCCTCGTCGAAGCGGCGGTCGCGCCCCCAGGCCGCGACGATGCGCCCCTGGACGCGCGGGGCGTCGGGCGAGAGCGGCTCCTTCTCCAGCACCAGCTTCCAGGCCTTCACCGCCTCGGCGAACCGGGTCTGCTCGAAGAGCACCTCGCCGAGGCGCCGGTAGACCAGCCCCTCGTAGCTGCGCCCGCCGCGCCGATCGAAGAAGGCCCGGGCCCGGTCCACGCCGCCCCACTTCTCGTCGGAGAAGCTGATGGCGGTGTACTGCAGCGCCTCCGGCCAGATGTCGCCGCCGGGCGGCTTGCCGGTGGCCCGGCTGCGCGCCACGTAGTGGTCGAGCAGGGCGGTGAAGGCCTCCACCGCCTGGCCGTAGTCGTCCATCCGGTAGCGGGCCCAGCCCAGCTTGTAGAGGGCGCGGGCGTAGAGCGGGTGGTCCGGGTACGCCTTCAGGTGCGCGTAGGCCTCCACCGCCCGCTCCAGCGACCCCGGCTTCACGGCGTCGAAGGCGGCGTCGCCGATGCGCACCCAGGCCTCGGGGACGAAGGGGCTGTCGGGGAAGCGCTCCACCAGGTCCTCGAAGGCGGTCACCGCCTCGTCGCCCTGCCCCATCTCCGAGAGGCAGTAGCCCAGCAGGTAGGCGATGCCGTGGAGGAAGCGGTAGCGGGGGAAGCCGGTGAGCAGCCGCTGGTAGAGGCCGATGGAGCGGGCGTAGTCCCGCAGCGGCTCCGGCGGCGGGTCCTCCCCGGCGGCGACGGCGCGGCGCGCCTCCTCGCGCCAGCTGGCCAGGTCCCGGTTCCAGTCGTCGTTCGACTGCTCGTAGTACAGCTCCGCCAGCCGGAACATGGCGTCGGGCGTGACCTGCGGGTCGTCGGGGTAGCGGGAGAGGAACTCCTCGAACTGGGCGACGGCGGCGGTGCGCTCGCGCCGCTCCTTCGCCTCCAGATCGCGGATCTCCCGCTCGGAGGCGTCGCCGACGCGGCGGCGCCGCTCCTCCTGGCGCAGGTCCCAGAGCGCCTGGGCCTGGCCTTGCCATTCCC
>JAJZTO010000196.1 GCA_021848865.1 Myxococcales bacterium | reverse complement strand
AGGTCAACGCCCCGCTGGCCGAGGAACGCACCCGCTTCGGCGGCTTGCGGCTCGCCCGCCTCGCCCATGCCGTCGAAGCCTGGGTATGGCGCGCCGCCGACCGGGTTTTTACCGTTACCGGCGTGCTCGGCGAGATGATCGCGCGCAAGAACGTTTCCCCCACCCGGATCGTCATTACGCCGAATGGCATTGATCCCGCCGCTTTTCCGCCGATGCCGGGCTTTCCATAAAAGGCAAGCTCCTTGCAACGGGAGAAAAGGGGCGGCGGATCACCTTCGGGGCCGACGGCGCCCCGCAGCCCGCGGCGCAGCAGCAGCCCGAGGTGACCGAGGAGGTCGAGGGCGTGCTGCAGTTCGAGGGCAAGGGCCAGGGCTGGCTGCGCGACCCGAAGCGCAGCTACCTCCCGCAGCCCTTCGACGTCGAGGTGCCGCGCTGGCTGGTGGACCGGATGCACCTGCAGCCGGGCACGCTGGTGAAGGGCGTGGCGGCGGTCCGCAACATGAAGCGGGTGCTGGCCCGGGTGGACCAGCTCGAGGGCACCGACCCCATGGCGGTGCTGCGGCGCACCCACTTCCAGAACCTCACCGCCACCGACCCCACCGAGAAGCTGCTGATGGAGACCCGGGCCGAGGAGATGGTCGGGCGGGTGCTCGACCTCATCGCCCCCATCGGCCTGGGCGCCCGCGGCCTCATCACCTCGCCGCCCAAGGCCGGCAAGACCATCATGCTCCAGCGGATCGCCCAGGCGATCCACGCCAACCGCCCCGACGTGCACCTCATGGTGCTGCTGGTGGACGAGCGGCCCGAGGAGCTCACCGACATGCGCCGCAACGTGAAGGGCGAGGTGGTCGGCTCGTCCAACGACCGGCCGGCCGAGGAGCACATCCACGCCGCCGAGATGGCCATGGAGCGGGCCCGGCGGCTGGTGGAGGGGGGCAAGGACGTGGTGATCCTGCTCGACTCCATCACCCGGCTGGCGCGGGCCTACAACCGGGAGATCGAGTCCTCCGGCCGGACGCTGACCGGCGGCGTGGACAGCCGCGCCCTGGAGCGGCCCAAGCGGCTCTTCGGCGCCGCCCGCAAGGCCGAGGAGGGCGGCTCGCTCACCATCATCGCCACCGCCCTCATCGACACCGGCAGCCGCATGGACGAGGTGATCTTCGAGGAGTTCAAGGGCACCGGGAACATGGAGGTGGTGCTCTCCCGCCAGCTGGCGGAGCGCCGGATCTTCCCGGCCATCGACATCGCCGCCTCCGGGACGCGCAAGGAGGAGAAGCTCTACGCGGCCAAGGACGTCGCCAAGATCCACAAGCTCCGCGGGGCGCTCGCCTCGCTGAAGCCGGTGGAGGCGATGGAGCGGCTGCTGAAGAAGCTCTCCGAGTTCGAGACCAACGACGAGTTCCTCGGGTCGTTCTGAGCCGGGGCTCCGGCCCCCTCGGACGACCCGCCCGGCGCGTGACCCCGGGTGGGAGGTTCCCCCACCCTGCCCGGGGCTCGCCGTGAGTGCGTCCTCGCCCCGCCCCGGAGCGCGGGGTATCATCGCCTCCCCGTGCCGGACCGCGTCCTCATCGTCGACGACGACGAGCTGATCCTCAGGGCCCTCGCACGCATCCTCGAGGCCAACGGCTACGTCACCCGGTGCTACCTGGCGCCGGACGAGGCGCTGGCCGCCCTCGAGGACGAGAACCCGGTGGTCATCATCTCCGACTACATGATGCCGGGGATGGACGGCGTGGACTTCCTGAAGAAGGCGCGCCAGCGCGCCCCCGGCGCGGTCCGCATCCTCTGCACCGCCGCCGAGGACTTCAAGGTGGCGCTGCAGGCGGTCAACGCCGGCGAGGTCTTCCGGATCATCTCCAAGCCCTGGCACCAGCAGGAGCTGATCTCCACGGTGTCGCAGGCCGCCGAGTCGTCCCGGCTCCGCCGCGAGAACGAGCGGCTCACCGCCGAGGTGCAGCGCCAGAACGGCCAGCTCCGGGAGATCAACCTCCGGCTGGAGGAGATGGTCCGCCACCGCACCCAGGCGCTGCTGGAGGGGCTGATCTCGGCGCTCGACTACCGCGACAGCGAGACCCAGTGGCACTCCCGCCGGGTCTCCCTCTACGCCCGCCGGCTGGCGCAGCAGCTGGGCGTCGCCGAGCCGGAGCTGACGGTGATCGAGCACGGCGCGCTGCTGCACGACATCGGCAAGATCGGCATCCGCGACGAGGTGCTGCTGAAGCCCGGCGCGCTGAGCCCGGCGGAGTGGACGCTGATGAAGCGCCACCCGGAGCTGGGGTGGAGGCTGCTGCAGCGGGTGGACTACCTCCGCTCCGCCGCCGACATCGTCCTCCAGCACCAGGAGAAGTGGGACGGCACCGGCTACCCGGGCGGCCTGGCCGGGGAGCGGATCGTCATCGGGGCGCGGGTCTTCCACGTGGTGGACACGCTCGACGCCATCACCAGCGACCGCCCCTACCGCAAGGCCCGGCCCTTCCCGGACGCCCGCGCCGAGCTGGTCCGCTGCCGGGGCAGCCAGTTCGACCCGCGGGTGGTGGACGCCTTCCTGGCGGTCCCGCCGGAGGAGTGGGAGCGCATCCGGACCGACGTGGAGACGGTGGCGGTGCTGGCGGCCGACCTGCAGGAGCCGCCGCCCATCCCGGCGCACGAGGACCGGGCCCACGCCCCGGCGACGCTGCTGGTGCCGGTGCCGGCCGCCGCCTCCGGCGGCTGAGCGCTCCCGGACGGGGGCGGCGCTCGCCCGGCGCCGCGCGCGCCGCCTATGATGGCGCCATGGCGAGGACCTCCTGCTACGGCTGCGGCGCCGACCTCCGGCTCGACGGCCCGGTCGGCCGGCGGCGCACCTGCCCCCACTGCGACGCCGACCTGCACTGCTGCGTGAACTGCCGGCACCACGACGAGTCGGCGCCCCACCAGTGCCGCGAGCCGCACGCCGAGAACGTGGTGGAGAAGGAGGCCTCCAACGCCTGCGAGCTCTTCCAGCTCGGCGACGGCGCCTCGCGCCGGCGCGGGGGGCAGGGCGCCGCGGCGCGGGCGCAGCTGGCCGCGCTCTTCGGCGAGGCGCCGCCGCGGGAGGACGCCCCCCGCGACGCCCTCGAGGCGCTGTTCAAGAAGCGATGAAGTTCGCCACCTGGAACGTGAACGGCATCCGGGCCCGGGAGGCCCAGGTGGCCGGGTGGCTCGCCGCCGAGCGGCCCGACGTCGCCTGCCTCCAGGAGCTGAAGGCCCGCCCCGACCAGGTGCCGGCGCTGCTGGCGGCGCCGGCGGACTACTGGAGCTTCTGGCACGGGAGCGGGCCGTACTCGGGCGTCGCGCTCCTGGTCCGGCGGGACCGCGCGCCGTCCCCGCCGGCCTTCTTCCACCCCCCCTTCGACTTCGAGAGCCGCATCGTCGCGGCCGAGGTGGCGGGGGTGACCTGCGCCTCGGTCTACGTCCCGAACGGCGGGAAGGACTACGCCGCCAAGCTGCGCTTCCTCGAGGCGCTCTGCGGCTGGGCCGAGGAGCGCCGCGCGGCCGGGGGCAGCCTGCTGCTGGGCGGCGACGTGAACGTCGCCCGCACCGACCTGGACGTGTACGAGAAGGACCGCAGGCCCGACGTCATCGGCCAGCGCCCCGACGAGCGCGCGCTGCTGGAGCGGCTGCTCGGCGCCGGGCTGGTGGACGTGCAGCGCACCCTCCACCCCGGCGTCCCCGAGCTCTACACCTGGTGGCCGCCCTGGCGGAACATGCGGGCCCGCAACCTGGGCTGGCGCATCGACTACCTGCTCGCCAGCGCGCCGCTGGCGGCGCGGGCGCGGCGCTGCGAGGCCTTCCGCGAGCTCGGCACCAGCGACCACGCGCCGCTGGTGGCCGAGCTCGACGAGGCGGTGGCCCCCGCCTAGAGCTTGAAGGCCACGCCCAGCCGGAAGGCGTAGGTGCCGGCCTCGACGCGCAGGGCGACCCGGGGGTCGAACTGGTAGACGAGCCCCACCGCCCCCTCGATGGCCGCGCCGCCGTAGCCGCCGGGGTGGCCGTACGGGTAGTTGGTGGTCGACCAGGAGCCGAAGCGGAAGCCGACGTCGAGCTTGGGGTAGAGGGCGAGCTGGTTGTTCAGCCAGAAGTTCCAGGTGGCGCCCACCACCGGCGAGATCTCGTTGTAGGTCCAGCCGTAGCCGTAGTAGTTCCAGCTGTAGTGGGCCCAGTCGAGGCCGAACTCCAGGCCGATCTCGTCCCGGATCCGGGGGGACCGCAGCAGGCCCCGCGGCGCCACGACCACCTGGTAGCGGCCGCCGAGGCCGAAGCCGGCGCCGTCGCCGTAGTACCCGTAGCCGGCGAGCCCCCACAGCGAGAGGTCGCGGTCCATGGTTCCGGCGCGGGCCGGGGGGGCGACGGCGAGCAGGGCGAGGGCCGAGAGGCCCATGAGAAGCTTCCGCATGGAGAACGCTCCTTTTCGGGACGGAGAGTGCGGAACGATCTACCATGCACCGGTGACGCCGGCATCGAATTCCTCGAGCGATGCGCGCCGATGTGGGAAGGGGACCGACATGAGGCG
Source organism: Myxococcales bacterium (assembly GCA_021848865.1). Lineage (GTDB taxonomy): Bacteria > Myxococcota > Myxococcia > Myxococcales > Anaeromyxobacteraceae > JACRMN01. The sequence continues at coordinate 1,111 of JAJZTO010000196.1, read as the reverse complement.
AACCGTACTCGCACTCCTGGCCGCACTCCTCGCCTGGGCCGCCCCGGCCGCCGCCCAGGCCCCGATGACGCAGCCGCCGCCGGAGCCGCCGCCCCCGCCGCAGGTCATGCCGGGGCCGCCGCAGCTGCAGCCCCCGCCTCCTCCGCAGACGCTGCCCGGCCCGCCGATGGACCCGACGGCGCACCGCCACCTGGGCTTCTACCTGCACCTGGACCTGGGCATGGGTGCGCTCGCCTCGAGCGCCTCGACGTCGCTCGGCACGATGAAGCTGTCCGGGAGCGGCGGGAACTTCTCCATCGCCGTCGGCGGCGCCGTCTCCGAGAACTTCATCCTCGCCGGGCACCTCTGGGACCACGTGGCCTCGAACCCCCGGTTGACCTGGGCCGGATCGTCGGTGTCCACGAGCAACTCGTCGGTGGCCCTCGTGGGCCTGGGCGTGGACCTCACCTGGTACATCATGCCGTCGAACTTCTACGTCACCGTGACGCCGTCCATCACCAGCCTGTCGGTGAACTCCAGTGGTTCGACCTCGAACACCGAGAGCGGCCTGGGCGTCCAGCTCGCCGGCGGCAAGGAGTGGTGGGTGAGCGACCACTGGGGCCTGGGGCTGAACCTCCAGCTCGCCATCTCCTCCAACAAGGACAAGGGCACCAACCCGCCGACCTGGGGGAGCAGCTCCCTCGCCGTCGCCTTCTCGGCCACCTACAACTGATGGCCGTGCCCGCGCGGATCGATGCATGCGATCCGGCGCAGGGCGGCGACGAGCCCCGCCCCTGCATTTGCGCCACATCCCCGGCGCGATGGGCGTCGGGGTCCACAGGGCATCCTGGTTCCCATGTCCGTAGGGCGGGGGCTTGTCCCCCGCCGCCGCTGCGACGCGAACCATCCATACACCCGCGGTGTGGCCAGGGCGGGGACGAGCCCCGCCCCTACATTTGCGCGACATCCCCGGCGCGATGGGCGTCGGGGTCCACAGGGCATCCTGGTCCCCATGTCCGTAGGGCGGGGGCTTGTCCCGCGCCGCCGTTGCGACGCGAACCATCCATACACCCGCGGTGTGGCCAGGGCGGCGACGAGCCCCGCCCCTGCATTTGCGCGACATCCCCGGCGC
>JAJZTO010000195.1 GCA_021848865.1 Myxococcales bacterium | reverse complement strand
GCAGCGGCTCGCCCGCGACCGGGAGCGCGGCTACACCACGGCCGGCCCGCACGCCGACGACCTGGTGCTGGCGGTCGGCGAGCACGGGGCCCGGCCCTTCGCGAGCCAGGGGCAGCAGCGGGCGCTGGTGCTGGCCCTGAAGATCGGCGAGATCGAGAACCTGCGCGCGGCGCTGGGCCGGCCGCCGCTGCTCCTGCTCGACGACGTCTCCTCGGAGCTCGACCCGGAGAAGAACCGCTACCTGCTCGAGTACCTGGCGCGCCTCCCGGGCCAGGCGATCCTCACCACCACCGACCGGCGGCTGCTCGAGCCCGCGGCCGGGCCCGACGCGCTCTTCTACGGGGTGGAGGGCGGACGCCTGAGACCGCTGGATTCGCCAGCCAATCCGGAGGCTTGAAGCACGGTGACTCCCCGCATTCGGCGTTGCCACTCCGCGTCGCGCCTGCTATACGTCTACCCAAGCTAAGTCACCAGAAATCCAGGTGAAAGCCAAGGAGAGCCCCCTGGAAACCGCCGGCGAGAGCAGGGCGGCGCCCGACAACGGCGCGGCCGAGTACGGAACCGACGCGATCAAGGTCCTCGAAGGGCTCGAGGCGGTCCGCAAGCGGCCGAACATGTACATCGGCGACGTGGGGGAGCGCGGGCTCCACCACCTGGTCTACGAGGTCGTCGACAACTCGGTGGACGAGGCCATGGCCGGCCGCTGCGACGAGATCGACGTCGCCATCCACGGCGACAACTCGATCACCGTCCTCGACAACGGCTCCGGCATCCCGGTCGGCCCTCATCCCACCGTGAAGGGGATGGACACGCTCGACGTGGTGATGACCAAGCTCCACGCCGGCGGCAAGTTCGAGTCGAACGCCTACAAGGTCTCGGGCGGCCTCCACGGCGTGGGCGTCACCTGCGTGAACGCCCTCTCGGAGTGGCTCAAGGTCGAGGTCTACCGCGACGGCAAGGTCTGGTCGCAGCGCTACGAGCGCGGCCACCCGGCCGGCAAGGTGAGCGCGGTGGGGGAGACCCAGCGGCGCGGCACCCGGGTCACCTTCAAGCCCGACCCGACCATCTTCGAGGTGAAGGAGTACAGCTTCGAGGCCCTCTCCGGGCGGCTGCGCGAGCTGGCCTTCCTGAACGCCGGCCTGAAGATCACCGTCGAGGACGAGCGCAGCGGCAAGAAGCACGAGTTCCTGTTCAAGGACGGGATCAACGAGTTCGTCCGCTACCTGAACAAGAACCGCCAGCCGCTCTTCGACCGGCCCATCTCCCTGCACGGCGAGGTCGAGACCGAGCGCGGCACCGCCACGGTGGACATCGCCCTGCAGTGGAACGACGCCTACGACGAGAAGGTCTTCGCCTTCGCCAACAACATCCACAACCACGAGGGCGGCACCCACCTCATCGGCTTCAAGACCGCGCTCACCCGCACCATCAACGCCCACGGCCAGAAGAACAACCTCTTCAAGGACCTGAAGGACGAGCTGCCGGGCGGCGACGACATGCGCGAGGGGCTGGCGGCGGTGATCGCCCTGCGGCTGCCCGGCGCCAGCTTCGAGGGGCAGACCAAGACCAAGCTCTCCAACACCGAGGCCAAGAGCATGGTCGAGACCATGCTCAACGAGCGGCTGGGGAGCTACCTGGAGGAGAACCCCAACGTCGCCAAGCGCATCTGCGCCAAGGTGGCCGAGGCGGCCCGGGCGCGCATCGCCGCCCGCAAGGCGCGCGAGACGGTGCGCCGCAAGGGGGCGCTGGACGGCGCCTCGCTGCCCGGGAAGCTCGCCGACTGCCAGTCGCGCGACCCCAAGGAGTCGGAGATCTTCATCGTCGAGGGCGACTCGGCCGGCGGCTCCGCCAAGCAGGGGCGCGACCGGCGGGTGCAGGCCATCCTCCCGCTGCGCGGCAAGATCCTGAACGTCGAGAAGGCCCGCTTCGACAAGATGCTCTCCTCGGCCGAGATCGCCACGATGATCACCGCGCTCGGCACCGGGATCGGCCCGGAGGAGTTCGACGTCGAGAAGATCCGCTACCACAAGATCGTGATCATGACCGACGCGGACGTGGACGGGAGCCACATCCGCACGCTGCTGCTCACCTTCTTCTTCCGGCAGATGCCGCAGGTGGTGGAGAAGGGCTACCTCTACATCGCCCAGCCGCCGCTCTACCGCGTCGCCAAGGGCAAGAAGGAGCGGTACCTGAAGGACGAGGCGGCCATGGACGAGTGGCTGCTCTCGGCCGGCACCGAGAAGGCGGCGCTGCACTCCGACGGCGGCGCCATCGCCGGGGAGGACCTCAAGGCCCTGGCCCAGGACGCGCTCGCCTACCGGGCGCTGCTGGAGCGGGCCGACCGGAGGCGCGACAAGCGCATCCTCGACGCCGCCATCCAGCTCGGCGACCTGGACCTCCAGCTCCTCAAGGACCACGACGCGGTGAAGGAGCAGGCGGAGCGCATCCCGGCCCGGGCCCAGAAGCTCTACCCGGAGCTGGAGGTGCGGCACGTCCGGGTGGAGCGCGACGAGGAGCACGGCTGCCACCAGCTGCTCTTCGAGACCCAGGTGGCGGGCGCGCCCCGCGAGACCCGGCTCGACTTCGACTACCTCCAGGGCGCGGAGTGGACCGAGCTGGCGGCGCTGCACGGGGCGCTGATGGAGATCGGCCCCGGGCCCTACCAGCTCCGGGTGGACGGCGCCGAGGAGGAGGTCGGCGACGTCTTCGCCGCCGTCGAGGCGCTGAAGCGGATGGCCTCGGCGGGCCAGACCATCCAGCGCTACAAGGGGCTCGGCGAGATGAACCCCGACCAGCTCTGGGAGACCACCATGGACCCGGAGCGGCGCACCATGCTCCAGGTCCGGGTGGACGACACCGTCGAGGCCGACGAGGTCTTCAGCGTGCTCATGGGGGACGCGGTCGACCTGCGCCGGGAGTTCATCGAGAAGCACGCCCTCGACGCGCAGAACCTGGACATCTGACGTCCGGCCAGGGAGGCCGCGCCATGCCCCGCACCGCCATCGCCGCGATCGGCACCTGCCTCCCGGACCGCGTGGTCACCAACGCCGAGCTCACCCGGCTGATGGACACCAGCGAGGAGTGGATCGTCCAGCGCACCGGGATCCGCGAGCGCCGCTGGGTCGCGGAGGGGCAGGGGAACAGCGACCTGGCCCTGGCGGCGAGCCGGCAGGCGCTCGACCGGGCCGGCTGGAAGGCGACCGACGTCGAGGCCATCGTCTACGCCACCCTCTCCACCGACCACATGTTCCCCGGGGACGGCTGCTTCCTGAACGCCAAGCTGGGGCTGCCGGGCGTCCCGGCGCTCGACGTCCGCAACCAGTGCTCGGGCTTCCTCTACGGGCTCTCGGTGGCCGACGCCTGGATCCGCAGCGGCCAGTACCGGCGCATCCTGCTGGTGGGGTCGGAGGTCCACTCCACCGGCCTCGACGTCACCACCCGCGGGCGCGACGTGGCGGTGATCTTCGGCGACGGCGCCGGGGCGGCGCTGCTCGAGGCCACCGACGACCCGGCCCGGGGCGTGCTCTCCACCCACCTCCACGCCGACGGCCGCTTCGCCCGCGAGCTCTGGACCGACGCGCCCGGCTCCTTCTACCACCCGCGCCTGCAGCCGCGGATGCTGGAGGACACCTCCGCCTTCCCGAAGATGGAGGGGCAGAAGGTCTTCAAGCACGCCATCACCAAGATGCCGGAGGTGGTGCGGGCGGCGCTGGAGAAGAACGGCCTCACCGCGGCCGATCTCAAGGTGCTCATCCCCCACCAGGCCAACCTGCGCATCTCCGAGATGGTGCAGCGCTCGCTCGGCCTGCGCGACGACCAGGTGTTCAACAACATCCAGAAGTACGGGAACACCACCGCCGCCTCCATCCCGGTGTGCCTGGAGGAGGCGGTCCGCGAGCGCGGGGTGGCGCGCGGCGACCTGGTGGCGCTCGCCGCCTTCGGCGCGGGCTTTACATGGGCGAGCGCGCTGCTACGCTGGTGACTAGATGGCGGGTGGGCCGGCTCCCGGCGATGGGACGGGGACCGCGGGCGGTCCGGGACGGTGATCGCCTTGGCGCGCGTGCACACTGAGGCGTCGTCTAATGGCAGGACCGCGGACTTTGGATCCGCCGATGAAGGTTCGAATCCTTCCGCCTCAACCAGCGCCCCCCGGCACCCGGCCGGCCGCGCCGCCAACCAGCGAGCCGAGGTGAAGCACCTCCCCATGCCGGAGCGGGCGGTGCTGGTGGGGCTGGGCGCCCTGCCGCGCCGGCTGCTCCTCGACGTGGCCCGCGAGCTCCAGGTGGTCTACGGCCCGCCCATCGAGCAGGCGCCGGGGCAGGAGCGGCCGCTGTACGCGTTCAACAAGGACCGGAACCAGTACCACTCCACCGCCGTCCTCCGGCGCCTGGCCCAGTCGCGCGGCGGGGCGGCGGTCCCGGTGATCGGCCTCACCGACGCCGACCTCTTCGTCCCCGACGCCCCCTTCGTCTTCGGCGAGGCCGACCGGGACGCGAACACCGCGGTGGTCTCGATCGCCCGGCTGCAGCACGGGCCCGACGGCAAGCCGGCCGACGCGGCGCGCCTCACCCGCCGCGCCGCGGTGGAGGCGGTCCACGAGTTCGGCCACCTGCTCGGCCTCTCCCACTGCGCCGACGCCCGCTGCGCCATGTACCTGTCGCACAAGGCCTCCGACAGCGACCGCAAGGGGCCGGGGCTGTGCCTCACCTGCCGGGGCGCCCTCGGCCTGCCGTGACCCCGCTGTGCCAGCGGGGGGAGGCGAGCTGCGGCGCCTGCTGCGGCCTCTACAACCGCCGCGACCACTCGCGCCGGGCTCTGGCCGCGCTCCTCGACCGGCGCACCGCGGCCCTGGCGCACGCCCCCCGCACCGAGGCCGCCTTCGCGGCGGCGGCCGCGGGCCTGGGCGCGGACGACGGCGACCCGCTCTTCCCCACCGTGCGCGTCTGCCCGCTGCTCGGGTGGCTCGACGGCGACCGGACCCGCGTCGGGTGCCTGGCCCACCCGGCGGTCACCGGCGGCGCGGAGCTGCGCGGGGCCGGCGCCTACGACGTTGCCACCTGCGACGCCTTCCTCTGCCCGAGCCACGCCTGGCTCTCCGAGGAGGAGGCCGAGCTGGTCGCGGCGCTGTGCGCCCGGGACCCGTGGCTCTACGGCCTGGTGGTGACCGACGTCCCCTTCGTGCGGGCGGCGCTCCGCGGCGTGGCCGCGCTGACCGGGGCGCGGGTGGAGCTGCGCCACCTCTCCGCCCCGGGCTTCGCCCGGGCGCTGCGCGGCCTGCTCGGGCTCAAGGAGCGGCTGCGGCCCGGCTCCGACGGGCTCTACGGCGCCTTCCGCCCCGGCCCCGGCGGCGACCCGGTGCCGCGCACCCTCGACTACGCGGCGCTGTCGCGGCGCCCCTCGCCCCACGACGAGATCCTGGTCTGCGTCGGGGCCGACCCGCGCTCCGGGAACGACCTCGACGCCCTGGAGGAGCAGGTCCGGGCGGGGCTCGACGCCTGCGTCGTCGCCTTTCCCGGTTGATCGCGCCGGTCGACGTAGCTGCCCGGCGGGGGACAAGCCCCCGCCCTACGGACAAGGGATCCAGGACGCCGCCGCCCTACGGAAATGGGACCCAGGTTGCCGGGCGGCCCCCGACGCCCAGCGCGCCCGGGATGTGGCGCAAATGTAGGGGCGGGGCT
>JAJZTO010000194.1 GCA_021848865.1 Myxococcales bacterium | reverse complement strand
CCCGCCCCCGCCGCGGCGAAGCGCGTGGCCGCCGCTCGCCAGTCCGCCTCCGCCGCCCGACGCGCCGCGCCGGCCGCGGCGGCGGCGTGGACGGCCCGCTCCTCCTCGCGGAGGCGGGCCCGCGCCAGCCGGTCGAGCGCACCGCTCACGCCAGCGCCGCCTCCAGGCGAGCCACCGTCTCGTCGAAGCCGGCCGGCTCGTCCGCCGGCTGGCGAAGGAAGGCCTCGATGGCGCCGCGGCGCGCCAGCGCCTCGTCGGCCAGGGGGTCGCTGCCGGCGGCGTAGGCGCCCAGCTCCACCAGCTCCCGCACCCGCTCGAGGGCGTCGACCAGCTCGCGCAGGCGCGCCGCCGCCGCCCGGTGACGGGCCGAGGCAACCGCCGGCAGGAGCCGCGAGAGGGAGCGGGGGAGATCCACCGCCGGGAACCAGCCGCGCCCGGCGAGCCGCCCGTCCAGCACCACGTGGCCGTCCAGCAGCCCGCGGACCTCGTCGGCGATCGGATCCTCGAGATCGCCGCCGGCGGCCAGCACCGTGTACACGGCGGTGATGCAGCCCCGCTCCCGCGGGCCGGCCCGCTCCAGCAGCCGCGGCAAGGCGGCGAAGACGCTGGGTGGGAAGCCCTGCCGGGCCGGGGGCTCCCCGGCCGCGAGCCCGGCCTCGCGCCACGCCCGGGCCACGCGGGTGACGCTGTCGAGGAGCAGCAGCACCGACCGCCCCTCCTCGTCGGCCAGCCACTCGGCCAGCGCCGTGGCCGTCCGGGCCGCCTGGACCCGGACCAGGGCGGGCTCGTCGCCGGTGGCCGCCACCACGACGGCGCGGGAGCGCCCCTCGGGGCCGAGACTGCGCTCGACGAACTCGCGGACCTCGCGTCCCCGCTCGCCCACCAGCCCCACCACCACCGCGTCGGCCTTCGCCTGCCTCGCGATCTGGCCGAGCAGCGTGGACTTGCCGGCGCCCGGGCCGGCGAACAGGCCGATGCGCTGCCCCTCCCCGAGCGTCAGCGGCCCGTCGATGGCCCTCACCCCGGTGGCCAGCGGCCGGGCCACCAGCCGGCGGCGCAGCGGCGAGGGCGCGGGCCGGTCGAGCGCCCAGGCCCGGAGGCCGCCGGGCAGCGGCCGCCCGTCGAGCGGCCGTCCCAGCCCGTCCAGCACCCGGCCCAGGAGCTCCGGCCCCACGCGCACCGACGGCGCGGCGCCGAGCGCCCGCACCGGGCAATCCGGGCCGACCCCGCCGAGGTCGCCGTAGGGCAGCAGCACCGCCTCCCCCTCGCGGAAGCCCACCACCTCCGCCGGCAGCGGCGGCCGGCCGGCCACCTCGATCTCGGCCACCTCGCCGACGCACGCCTCCCCCAGCACGGCGCGGGCCGCGAGCCCGGTGACCGCCGTGACCCGGCCGCGGACCTCCACGGGATCGACCGTCTCGAGGCAGGCCCGCGCCCGGGCGCCCGGCGCGCTCACGCCGCCTCCCCGAGCCTGCGCGCCAGCGCGCCGACCTGCGACTCCAGCCGCGCGTCCACGGTCCCGGCCTCCCACTCCAGCAGGACGCCGCCGCGCCCCACCCCCGGATCGGCCCGGACCTCGAGCGCCGTGCCGGCCGGCGCCAAGCCGTCCGCCGCGGCGCGCACCGGCTCCGCGTCGGCCGGGTGGACGCGGAGCACCGCCGCCCGGGCCCGCCGCGCCCGGGCCAGCGCCTTGCGCGCCGACTCGCGAGCGGCGCGGCCGTCCTCGACGGCGCACTCCAGGACCTTGGCGGCGACGGCCAGGGCCAGCTCGACGATCTCGCCGTCGGCCTCGGCCTGGAGGCGGACCCGCTCGGCGGCCACGGTCTCGCGGGCCGTGGCCAGGAACGCGTCGGCCCGGCGCCGGCCCTCCTCGAGCGCCTCCTCCCGCAGCCGCGCCGCCTCCTCCCGGGCCGCGGCCCGCAGCGCCTCCGCCTCCGCGCCGGGGCGCTGGCCGCCCTCCGGGCCCGCCGGCTCGCGGGGCGCCGCACCCGCCGGGCTCCCCTTCAGGATCCGTCCCATGGCCGCCGACCTTGCAGGGCCGGGGCCGTCGCCCCCGGCAGGCGGGACGCAGGCTTGCCGCCGGGAGGGCCCCCCGCGAGCCGCGGCACGGTCCACGCCGTCCGCGGCGCGGGCGCCCGCGCGGGAACGAAAAGGCCCGCGGACGAGAGCGTCCGCGGGCCACCCGCACCCCACGACGGGAGCGATGAGCCGGTCAGGCGGCGGCTTCCCGCTCGACCTCTTCCAGGTACCGGTTCAGGAACTGCTTGGTCTTCAGCTCGACCTGCCGGACCCGCTCGCGCGAGACGCCCCAGCGCTTGCCGATCTCCTCCAGGGTGCGCGGCGTGTCCTGCTGGAGCCGGCTGTGGACGATGTCCCACCCCAGCTCGCCCACCCGCTTGCGGACCTTGAGCAGGGCCTCGCGGACCGACCGGTCCCCCTCGTCGGAGAGGAACAGGTCCTCGGGGCCCGGCCCGTCGTCCTCGATGCGCTCGAGGTGGGTGACGTCCCCTTCCTCGTCGATGGAGCTGTCGAGCGACAGGTCGGGCTGGGCCACGGTGCCGCTCTGGGGCCGGACGGTGCTGCGCGCCTCCTTGAGGTACTTGCCCACGTAGGCGCGGATCCACCAGACGGCGTAGGTGGAGAAGCGGGTCCCGGCGTGCGGGTCGAACTTCTCGACCGCGCGCATCAGGCCGACGTTGCCCTCCTGGATGAGGTCGTCGAGGCGGACGGTGCCGCGGCGCTGCTTGCGGGCGATGGCCACCACGAAGGCCAGGTTGTGCCGGACCAGCTTCTGCTTCGCCGCCACCTCGCCCTTGCGGGCGCGCAGGGCGAGCGCGTGCTCGTCCTCGCGGGAGAGCGGCGGGTAGTCGCGGACGGCCTTGAGGTAGGGAGCGAGCTCCTCGAACTCCCGGCCTCCGCTGCGCTGCGCTGTCGCGGTTCTCATCGGCTCACCTCGTGACTACCTGGACACCCAGGAACAAGTAACGTTACGGAAGATTAGGGATGTGGACCTAAAAAGTCAACATCACGCTAACCACCTGTATTGCGGGACGTTCTTTCCCGTTCCGCCTTCCATACCTTGTTCAACCGACGGCGAGCCCGTCCTATGCCGGGATGCGTGTCCCGGAACGGACGCGGGGCCTGCCCTGGGTAGGACAGGCCCCGCGCGAGCAAGGCAGCGCTGAAGATCCGGTTGCTTACTCGTCTCCGGCGGCCGCGAGCGCCTCCTCGGCCTGAGCGTGGACGGGGCGTGCCGCCCCGCCCCGCCGGCGAAGCCGTCGGGGCCCCACCCCTGCGTCTCGCAGGCCTACTCGTCCCCGGCGGCCGCGAGCGCCTCCTCGGCCTGCTCCACGGCGTCCACCGGCGTCTCCACCTCGATGTCGAGGTGCTTGTAGGCGCCGAGGCCGGTGCCGGCCGGGATGAGCCGGCCCATGATCACGTTCTCCTTCAGGCCCCGCAGGTGGTCCACCTTCCCGCTGATGGCGGCCTCGGTGAGCACCTTGGTGGTCTCCTGGAAGGAGGAGGCCGAGATGAAGCTCTCGGTCGAGAGCGAGGCCTTGGTGATGCCGAGGAGCAGCGGCTCGGCCTGGGCCGGGGTCCCGCCGTCGTGCATCACCTTCTCGTTCTCCGACTCGAACACCCACTTCTCGACCTGCTCGTCCACCAGGAAGCCGGTGTCGCCGACCTCGCTGATGCGGACGCGGCGCAGCATCTGCCGGACGATGGTCTCGATGTGCTTGTCGTTGATCTTCACGCCCTGGAGCCGGTAGACCTCCTGGACCTCGTCCACCAGCCAGCGCGCCAGCTCCTTCTCGCCCAGCACCTTGAGGATGTCGTGCGGGTTGGCGGCGCCGTCCATCAGCGGCTCGCCCGCGCGGACGCGGTCGCCCTGGTGCACGCTGATGTGCTTGCCCTTGCCGATCAGGTACTCCTTCAGCAGGTCGGGCCGGAGCTTGCCGTCCACCTCGGGCATGACGACCACCTTCCGCTTGCCCTTGGTGTCCTTGCCGAAGCTCACCACGCCGTCGATCTCGGCGATGACCGCGTGCTCCTTGGGCTTGCGGGCCTCGAACAGCTCGGCCACGCGCGGGAGGCCGCCGGTGATGTCCTTGGTCTTGGTGGTCTCGCGCGGCATCTTCGCCAGCACGTCGCCGGCGTCGACCTCGTCGCCCTCGGAGACGATGATGTTCGCCCCCTCCGGCATCATGTAGCGCGCGTCGGCGTCGCTGGTGGGCAGCTTCCGCGTCTGGCCCTTCTCGTCCTTGATCGAGACGCGTGGCCGCGCGTCCTGGTCCTTGGAGGCGATGATCACCTTGCGGGTCAGGCCGGTGACCTCGTCGATCTGCTCCGACATGGTGACGCCGTCGACGATGTCGCCGAACTTCACCCGGCCGGCCACCTCGGTGAGGATGGGCTGCGAGTAGGGGTCCCACTCGGCCAGGAGGGTGTTGGACTCCACCCGCTGCCCCTCCTTCACGATCAGGCGGGCGCCGTACACCAGCCCGTAGCGCTCGCGCTCGCGCCCCTGCTCGTCGGCGACCACCACCTCGCCGTTGCGGTTCATGACGATCTGCGAGCCGTCCTTCTTGCGGGCCAGGTTCACGTTGTGGAACCGGATCAGGCCGCCGTTCCGGTTCTCGACCGTGGACTGCTCGGCGCGCCGGGAGGCGGCGCCGCCGATGTGGAAGGTCCGCATGGTGAGCTGGGTGCCGGGCTCGCCGATCGACTGGGCGGCGATGACGCCCACCGCCTCGCCGATGTTCACCTTGCGCCCGCGGGCCAGGTCGCGGCCGTAGCACTCGATGCAGATGCCGCGGCGCGCCTGGCAGGTGAGCACCGAGCGGATCCGCACCTTGTCCACGCCGGCGTTCTCGACCGCCTTCACCTTGGTCTCGTCGATCTCCTCGTTCTGCTTCACCAGCACCTCGCCGGAGAAGGGATCGACGATGTCCTCCAGGGCCACGCGGCCCAGGATGCGCTCGCCCATGGGCTCGATGATCTCGCCGCCCTCGACCAGGGCCCCCATGGTGATGCCGTCCATGGCGCCGCAGTCGTACTCGGTGATGATGGCGTCCTGGGCGACGTCCACCAGCCGGCGGGTGAGGTAGCCGGAGTTGGCGGTCTTCAGCGCGGTGTCGGCCAGGCCCTTGCGGGCGCCGTGGGTCGAGATGAAGTACTCGAGGACGTTGAGCCCCTCGCGGAAGTTGGCGGTGATGGGGGTCTCGATGATCTCGCCGGAGGGCTTGGCCATCAGGCCGCGCATGCCCGCCAGCTGGCGGATCTGCTGGGCGGAGCCGCGGGCCCCGGAGTCGGCCATGATGTAGATGGGGTTGAAGGAGGGCTGCTTGCGCTCCTCCCGCTTCCCCTCCTTGCCGGTGCCGGTGGCGGTCTCGGTGCCGATCTCGGCCATCATCTCCAGCGCCACCTCGTCGGTGGCCTGGGCCCAGATGTCGATCACCTTGTTGTAGCGCTCGCCGACGGTGATCAGGCCCTCGGCGTACTGGTTCTGGATGTCGTCCACCTCGCGGGTGGCCCGCTCCAGCACCGTCACCTTCTTCTTCGGGATCACCATGTTGGAGAGGGCGATGGAGATGCCCGCCCGGGTGGCGTTCCCGTACCCCAGCGTGCGGACGCGGTCGGCGAGCAGCACCGTCTCCTTCTCGCCGCAGAGCCGGTAGGTGAGGTCGATGAGGTTCTGCAGCTGCT
>JAJZTO010000193.1 GCA_021848865.1 Myxococcales bacterium | reverse complement strand
CCTCTCCGCCGCCCTTCGGCGCGGCCACGCCCTTCGAGACCATCCTCGGCGCCGCGCGGGAGCGGGCCGCGGCCGAGGGCGCCGAGCTGCTGCTCGCCGACCCGTTCCACGGCGAGGACGAGGCGCCCCCCGCGGCCGTCCCGGCGCCCGCGCCGCGCGCCGCCCCCCCGGCCGCCGGGCCCCCGGCTCCCCCGCCGCCGCCGGCCGTGCCGCTGCCCCGCATCCCGCTCTTCTCCGACCTGCCGCACCGCGCCTTCGTGACCCTGGCGGAGCGCATCACCCTGCGGCGCGTCCCGGCGGGCGCCGTCATCCTCCGGGAGGGAGAGGCGGGGACCAGCTTCTTCGTCGTGGCCTCGGGCTCGGTGCGGGTGGAGAAGGGGGCGGGCGGGGGCCCGGCCACGCCGCTGGCCTCGCTCGGCGAGGGCAGCTTCTTCGGCGAGATGGCCCTCCTCTCCGGGGAGCCGCGGGCGGCGACGGTGGTGGCCGCCGAGGCCTGCGAGCTGCTCGAGATCCGGGCCGACGTCCTGCTCGAGCTGGCCCGCGAGCACCCGCAGGTCGTCGAGTCGCTCGGCCAGTTCTACCGGCGCCGCCTGCTCGCGAACGCCATGGCGACGAGCCCGGTCTTCCGCCCCTTCGGCCGGGAGGAGCGGGCCGAGATCATGGGGCGCTTCCGCACCCGCGAGGTCCCGGCGGGCGCCTCGGTGATCACCGAGGGGGAGCTCTCCGACGGCCTCCACGTGGTGCTCTCCGGGGCCCTGGAGGTCTGGAAGCGCCGCGACGGCGACCAGGCCCTGGCCGGACGGCTCCACGAGGGGGACGTCTTCGGCGAGATGAGCTGCCTGCGCAAGGGGCCGGCCAGCGCCACGGTGACGGCGGCGCGCCGCTGCCTGCTGCTGCGGCTGCCGCGCGCCGCCTTCGACGAGCTGGTGGTCACCTACCCGCAGATCCTCGAGCTGGTGGCGGAGCTCGCGGACGAGCGGCAGCAGACCCTGGAGGCCATCGCCGGCGGGCGGGCCGAGCTCGGCGAGGAAGGGCTGCTGGTGCTGGTGTAGCGGGCCTTCAGGCGGCGGCGGGCGGCGGCGGCGGGGCGACGGTGGTCTCCAGCACGCCCGGCGTCGGCTGGCCGAAGCGGGTGCGCAGCACCGCCCCGAAGACGTAGAGCCAGGCGGCCACGGCGGCCAGCGTCCCCAGGACCGGGAGCTGGAACACCAGGACCACCACCGCGGTGCCGACGGCGAGCCGGGCCACCTGGCCGCCGCGTTCCACCGGGATGGGCAGGCTCCGGCCGACCAGCAGCCCGAGCGCCGCGAAGCCCATGAGCCCGGCCACCACGACGCCGATGGCCTGCACCGCCACCAGCGGGATGCCGATCACCGTGACCACCAGCAGGAGGGTCAGCACCGGCATGGCGACGGTCCCGAGCAGCCCCACCAGCAGGGTCTTCACCGGCGCGTGTCCCAGCGCGCCGGTGACGGCCTCGAGGCGGCGCGGCGCCAGCGCCAGGATCAGCAGGCCGAGCACGAAGAGCGCCCCGAACTCGGCCAGGACCGAGAAGGCCCGGAGCCAGGGGCTGCGCGCCGCCATCGGCTTCAGCGGCGCGATGCCGCTGAACAGCGAGCCGATGCCGGGCACCGAGACGCTGGTCTGCTGGCCGTCCACCTCGCCGCCCTCGTCGATCACCAGCTTGCCGCCGATGCTGACGGCGTCGCCGCCCACCCGCGCCCCCGGGGAGACGTGGACGTCGCCGAGGATGGCCACCACCTCGCGCTCCACCTGGGCCCCGGGCCCCAGCTCCACCGAGCCGAGGATGGCCGTCACCTGGTCGGCGGTGGAGCCCGGCTCCATCCGCACGTTGCCCCGCATCACCACCACGTCCTTGGCCCGCTCGCCGGGGCCGATGACGGTGTCGCCGGAGAGCACCTTGTCCTTGCGCCCGCGCCGGTGGGGCCGCGCCTGCTCGCCGTCCCCCTGCACGCCGGCCTGGTCCTTCAGCGCCTCGGCGGCCTCCCGGGCGGCCCGCGCCAGGTCCTGGACCGACCGGGCCTCCGCCTGATCGCCGTCGAAGAGGAGCTGCCGCTTCCCGCCGCGGATCACCAGCCGCGCCCCGGCGACGCGGGTGACGGTGACGATGGAGCCGTCCTTCTGGGCCGAGAGCCCGGCGCCGGCGAGGACGGCCTTGAGGACCTCCTCGACCGGGGCGTCGCGGAACTGGGCGTTCACGGTCCCGGTCAGGCCCGGCGGGAGCACCAGCGAGAAGGCGCCGGCGTCCGCCACCTTGCGGAGGGCGTCGTCCACCGGCGTCTCGTCGAACGCGCCGGAGAACTTCTTGCCGCTCGGCCGGTCGAACCCGATCAGCGTGGGGATCTCCGGGAGCGGCCGGCTGGCCTCGAAGGACACGGTCACGGTCGACCCGCGCCGCGTCGCCACCAGCGGGGTCCCCTCGAGCACCGCGTCCAGCGCCTCCTCGACCGGGGCCTCCTTCACCGTCACCACCAGCATCCGGTCGCCGACCGCGCCGGTGTTGGCCACCAGGTTCCAGCCGGCCGCGCCGGCGATGCGCTCCAGCGCCCCGTCGATGGAGGTCTTCCTCTCCAGCGTGACCCGCTTCCCCGAGGGGGCGGCCGGCCAGTCGCCCTGGCGGTGGGACTCGAGCTGCGCGGTGGGCGCCGGCGACGCCGCGGGCGCCGGAGGGGCCGGGACGGCGCGAGGCGGCCGGGGCGGACGCGGCGGCCGCACCGTCGGCGCCGGGATGGCGGGGGGCGCCGGCGGCGCCGGCGCCGGATCGGCCAGGTCCAGCGAGGCCAGGCGCAGGGCGATCAGGGCGGGGAGGAGCATGGCGGTTCCCTAGGAGGCGGCCGCGGCGGCGCGGGCGGAGAGGCGGCGCAGGGCGAAGAGCAGGGGGATGGCGGCGCCGGCGGTGGCGACGGCGATCTCCAGCCGCAGGGCGCGCAGCAGCGGCTCGGCCACGTCGGCCCCGATGCGGCACCAGGTCACGGCGACGTCCAGCCCGGCGCCGAAGCGCGAGAGGGCCGGAGCCCAGGCCGCCGGGCCGCCCACCGCCGCCAGGACGGCGGCGACCGCGGCGGCCGCGCCCAGCACCGCGGCGGCGACGCGCCGCTCGCGGGAGACGATCCGCTCCCGCTCCTGGACGCGGGCCAGCACCGCCTCGGTGAAGTCGGGCGGCGGAAGCGCCGCGGGCAGCCCGGAGAGGGCCTCGGCCAGGGCGCGGCAGCCGTCCAGCACCAGCCGGCAGTCGGCGCAGGTGGCGAGGTGGGCGTCGACCCGGGCGCGCTCCGGCTCCGGGAGCAGGCCGTCCAGGTAGCGCTGGGCGCGCTCGTCGTCGAGGTGTACGGGGCTCATGCGCCCTCCCGCCGTCGCAGGTCCTGGCGCAGCTGCGCGCGCGCCCGGAACAGCCAGGTCATCACCGTCCCGATGGGAACGTCCATCGAGGCGGCGATGTCCTTGTAGCTCATCTGCTCGACGTGGAAGAGGTGCACCACCTCGCGGTACCGGTCGGGCAGCCGCTGCACCGCCTCGTCGAGGGTGCGGGCCAGCTGCGCCCGCTCGATCTGATCGTCGGCCCGCGGCGTGGTCCCGTCGGGGAGCTCGGTCCGCGGCTCGCCGCCCGGATCCGCGTCCAGCTCCACCTTGCGCGCCGCCGGCAGCCGGCGCCGCATCAGGTCGATGCAGTGGTTGCGGGCGATGCGCAGCAGCCAGGGGACGAAGGGCTGGGCGGTGTCGAAGGTGGAGAGGGCGCTCCAGGCGCGCACGAAGCTCTCCTGCGCCGCGTCGCGGGCCTCCTCGGCGTCGCCGAGCAGCCGCACGCAGAGGCCGTAGACCGGCCGCTTGGTCAGGTCCACCAGCCGGCCGAAGGCGGCGCGGTCGCCCGCGGCGGCCGCCCGCGCCAGGTCCAGCTCGGTGGGAAGTGGCGTCACCCTGGGCGCAGCCTCCATCGGGAGGATCCAGACCGGAAGGGCCAGAGCGGTCACCATGCCAGGGGTTACGGGATGTTGCAGGACATATTTCGCCGCGAAGCCCCTCTGGGCCCGCCCGGCCGCTCCCCGGTAAACATCCCGTTGCATCAAGAGGTTACCTTGCCCCCGGGCGGGAGCCCGCCCCGGCGCCGGCGCGGGCTTGTGAAGCCGGTGGACCCCCTCCTAGAGTGGGCCGATGGCCGAGCCGGTCCCCATCGTGCTCGACGGCAGCCAGGGAGAGGGGGGCGGCCAGATCCTGCGGACGGCCCTCTCGCTCTCGGCCGTGACCGGGCGGCCCTTCGCCATCCACCGCATCCGCGCCAACCGGCTGAAGCCCGGCCTCCGGCCCCAGCACTGCGAGGCGGCGCGGGCCACGGCCCGGCTCTGCGACGCCGAGGTGGACGGCGCCGAGGTGGGCTCCCCGCGGCTCGACTTCCGCCCGCGGCGCCGGGCCGAGGCCGGCCGCTACGAGCTGGACATCGGCACCGCCGGCTCCGCGCCGCTCCTGCTCCAGACCCTCTGCTGGCCCCTGGCCCTGGCGGGCGCCCCCTCGCACCTCACCCTGCGGGGCGGGACCCACCTCCAGGCGAGCCCCTCCTTCCACTACCTGGCGCTGGTCTGGGCCCCGGCCGTGGCCCGGCTCGGCTTCCGCGTCGACCTGGAGCTGCAGGCGGCGGGCTTCTACCCGGAGGGCGGAGGGGCGATGACCGCGGTGGTGCACCCGGCCCACGCCATGCCGCCCCTGGACCTGCGCCACCGCGGCGTGCTCCGGGACGTGGAGGTCCTGGCGGTGGTCGGGGGGCAGGGCTACGACGTCGCCGACCGCCTCGCCGCCGGGGCGCTGCGGCGCCTGCGGGACATGGGGGTGGCCGCCGAGGCAAACCGCATCCCGGTCCCGGCCCCCCGCTCCGCCGGCAGCCACCTGCTGCTCTCGGCCCAGTACGACCGGACCCGCGGGGGCCACGGCGAGACCGGCGACCGCGTCATGGCCCCCGACCGCCTCGCCGAGGCCGCGGTCCGCTCCTTCGCGGCCTTCCTCCGCGGCGGCGCGGCGGTGGACCGGTTCCTCGGGGACCAGCTGCTGCTCCCGGCGGCGCTGCTGGCGGCGGGGCGGGTGGCGTCGCCCGAGGGCGTGGTGCCGGCCACGCGCTACACCGTGTCGGCCGTGACCCGGCACCTCGTCACCAACGTCGAGGTGGTGCGCCGCTTCCTGACGCCCGAGATCGCGGTGCTCGGCCGCGCGGAGGAGGAGGGCGAGGTCCGGGTCCAGCCGGCCGGCGCGGAGATCGAGGTCGGGCCGCTCCGCTGAAGGGGCCGCGCGGCGCCGCCGCCCTTGGGCCCCGGGGGCGGCTGGTGTAAGGAGGGGCGGTGCGTCCCCTGGCCCTCGCCGCCGCGCTGGCCGTCGCCTGCGCCGGAGCCCCGCTTCCGCGCCCGCCCGGGCCGGCGCCCGCCACCCCGGCCGCGGCCGCCGCCGACGCCCTCTGGCGCTTCGCCACGGCCGCCGAGGCCGGGCGCTGGGAGCAGGCCTGGCCCCTGCTCTCGGCGCGCTGGCGGGCGGGCAGCACCCCGGAGCGCCTGGCGCGCGACTGGAAGGACTCCGGACCGGTGGGCCCCGAGGCGGCGCAGCGGGTGCTGGCCCTGCTCCGCACCGGCGCCGTGCCGGAGGTGGCCGGCCGGGAGGCGACGCTGGCGGTCGCCGCGGGCCGGCGGGCCCGCCTGGTCGCCGAGGCCGGCGGGTGGC
>JAJZTO010000192.1 GCA_021848865.1 Myxococcales bacterium | reverse complement strand
GCGATCCAGAGCATCGACCCGGCGGCGGTGATCGCGCCCGGGTTCTCGCAGCCGGGGAGCTGCACCACCGAGAGGGCGTCGCCCGCGGCGCCGTCGATGACCAGGAGCTTCCCCGGGCCGGCCGGCGTGCCGTAGTAGCCGGAACCCAGCATGAGGTTCGCGAGCGTCACGTAGACCCGGGCGCCGACGGCGACCGCGCCCGACGGGAAGGGCAGGCCCGGGGCGTCGGCGGCGCCCGGGACCCCCTCGAGCGAGATGGTCTGCAGCACCGCGGCGCAGGGCGGCGTGGCGCAGGCGGCGGTGGGCAGCGCCACCACCGCGATGGCCTGGCCGTGGGCGTAGTCGCCGGCGGAGGCGTCGCCGTACAGGGCGACGTAGGCCTTGCCGCCCGCGAAGGCGATGCCCTTCGGGTTCTCGCCGTTGGCGGCGACGCGGTGCAGGTCCACCTCGTCCACCACCGCGTGGGCCGGGTCGGCGAGCGCCAGGACCGGGTCCACCACCACCAGCGTGCTCGGGGTGACGTCGGAGACGTAGAGCAGGGCGCCGGCGCGGCCGTAGGCGCCGGCGTGGGCCCGGATCATCTCCAGATCCCCGCCGCCCAGGGCCACCGACGGGCTCACCGCGCCCGCGAGATCCACGCCGCGGACCGTCGGGCTCGGATAGGAGTGGGCCACCCAGGTCCGGCCGTCGAGCGGCGCGAGCGAGATGGGGCCGCCGTCCACCTTCCGCGGCGGGCCGCCGAACGAGAGGTCGCCCGCGAGCCCCTGGATCTCGCCCGAGGCGAAGCAGGCCACCTCGACGTCGGGGAGGCAGACGCCCCCCTGGCAGCCGCGCGTCGAGTGGCAGCCGAGAGCGCAGGGCAGGCAGGCGCCGGCCTGGCAGACCTCGTCCCCCGGGCAGACGTTGCCGCAGGCTCCGCAGTTCGCCGCGTCGGTCTGGAAGGACCGGCAGTCCTCGCCGCAGGCCGTCTGGCCGGCCGGGCAGATCACCTCGGTCCTGCAGCCCGTGAGCGCCGCCAGGGCCGCGGCCGCCACCATCGTCACCATCCAGCTCTTCATGGTCCTGCTCCTTGTTCGGGGTTCACCTGCGAGCCGGCCCGGAGCGTCACCATCCAGGAACGCCCGGGCAGCGGGTATCCGAAGCCGTTCTGCAAGCTCCTGTCGTCGGCGAGGTTCCGGGCGTCCACCTGCAGCCAGGCGTCCGGCCGTCTCCAGAGGCGGACCCCTCCGCCGGCGTGGAAGGCCAGCGCCGCCGGGATGTCCGCCTGGTTGCGGGGGTCCTGCCACTGGCGGCCCACGTAGTGGACCTCGGCGTGCAGCTCCCAGGCGCCCGGCGCCACGCCCAGCCGCGCGAAGATCCGCTGGCGGGCGCGGTGGGGGACGTCCCGGTGCAGCTCCTCGGGGGCGCCGCGCAGCGTCTCGGCCCGCATCCAGGTCCAGGAGAGCTGCGCGGTGACGCCGGCCGGGCCGAGCGGCGCCGTGGCCGCCTCCGCCTCCAGCCCCCGGACCCAGGCGCGGGCCTGGTTCATCGGCTTCACCCGGTTGGCGCTGGCCGGCACGTAGACGATGAGGTCGTCGTACAGGGAGCTGAAGAGGCCGAGGCTGGCGAGGCCGAGGCGGCCGTCGACCCGCAGCGCGGCGTCGGCGGAGAGCGCCTGCTCGGGCCGGAGGGCGGGGTTGGGCTTCAGCGGCCCCTGCTCGAGGTAGAGCTCCCCGAAGCTGGGGGCGCGCCAGGTGCGGCCGGCGCTGGCGCGCGCCGAGAGCGGCCCCCAGAGGCCGGCCGACGCCCCGAGCTTGCCGGAGAGCCCGGAGAAGCGGCCGAGCGACTCGCCTCGCAGCGCGGGGGCGAGCCGCAGCTTCCCGCCGAGGAGCAGCAGCTCGTCGCCGGCCCAGGCGGCGCCGCTGGCGCGGGTCCGCGGCCGCCCCAGCCCCCCGGCCGAGAGCCGCTCGGTCCCGGCGGAGAGCCCGGCCAGCACCAGGTGTGGCCCGGCGCTCCAGCGCAGCTGCGCCCGGCCGGTGCCCCCGAGGTCGGCCTGCCGGTCGGTGCCGCCCAGCGAGGCCAGGGTGACGTCGAGCCCCTCGACCCGTCCGTCGGCGCCCACCGTCAGCTCGAGGTCCCGCGACAGCGCCCGGCCGTAGCGGACCGCCGCCAGGGCGCGCCGCTCGCGCATCCGGTCCTCGGGCGTCTGGTCCGCGGGTGGGCCGGCGAGCCCCCGGTCGGTCTCCGAGAGCAGCGCCAGCCAGTCGAGGCGCCCCGCCCCGGCGCGGGCCCAGCCCTTGGTGAGCAGGCCGCCGGAGAGGGCTGCGTTGTTGGCGCGGACCCGCTCCTCCCAGGCGGGCGAGGGGAGCGAGGGCAGGGTGTTCCACCGGTAGGGGAAGCGGCCGCCGGTGCCGTCGAGGCTCGCGGCGAGGAGGCTCCCCCAGCCCTCGCCGCCGACGCCGGCGTCGGCGGCGGCCGAGAAGGTGCCGAAGGAGCCGCCGGAGAGCCGAGCCGACCAGTCGCCGGCCGCGTCCCGCCGGGTGACCACGTTGACGACGCCGCCGAGCGCGCCGGCGCCGTAGCGCGCCCCCTCGGCGCCGCGGACGATCTCGATCCGATCGACCCAGCCGCGGGGGATGCTGGAGAGGTCCACGCCCCCGCCGGCGGCGGTGTCGAGCGGCAGGCCGTCGAGCAGCACCTTCACGCCGTCGGCGGCGGCGCCGCGGACGGAGACGGTCGAGAGCTGGCCCAGGCCGCCGTACTCCTGGACCGCCACGCCGGGCGCGGTGGCCACCAGGGCGGCCACGTCCTTGGGCTCGCCGGCGAAGCGGTCCGCCTCGACCACGGTGGCCGCCGAGGTCGGGTCGGAGGGAGCGGACCGGGGCAGGCTCACCACCACCTCGGGCAGCGTCACGATCGGCGGCACCGGGGGCTCGCCGTCCGCCGCGGCGGGGCGCGGAGGGACGAGGAGCCACAGGACGGTGAAACCCCCGAGGGCCGTTCCCCTTCGGATCACGTCGCCGCGTCTCCTTCGGACGCGCCTGGCGCTGCATGCCGCGAGATGCGGCAGGCCCGAAGGGAGGTCTCCTGGCTCCCGGGGTGCGATGGACTTCCATCGCGGCACCCGCCGTCTTCCCGCCGCGGGCTGCGCGCGGCAGTGACGACTGCGCTGCGGGTGCTTCACCCCGGCTACAGTGGCGGGACCGCGCCGGCGTTCGACCGGCTTCCCTGTCCTCCGGGCACGATGCTGCGCGACACCCGTAGCGCCTCGCGGCCGCGGGTGTCAAGGCAGCGGGGGCCGAGGGCCGTCAGGAGTGGGCCTCGGCCGACCCGTTGGCGCCGGCGGGCGCACCGGGGCGATCCCACTCGCGCTGCTCGCGGACCTGGAGCCGGTGGGCGCCGGCCGGATAGGCGTCGAGCAGCAGCGAGAGGCTGCCGTCGCGGTTGGTGAAGGCCGCGCCGATCTTCATCCAGTAGGGCTTCTGCCCCTCCTTGCGCTCGATGATGGCGTAGACGGCGAGGGGCTTCTTGCCCGGGGTGGGCTCGCTCATGGTTCCTCCGGTGTGGGGCCGCGAGTGCCGCGGCACCGGAGTCGGGGAGCACCGCCCGTGCCGCGGGGAGGGACCCGCACCACGCGGCACTGGACGGGCGTTCGGGTCGGGCGTCGGGCCGAGGGGCCGCGCCACGGACCCCGGAACGGCGGCGCGCCCCCGTCCCGTCAGTTGAAGGGCGGGGCCGGGAAGCTCGGGGCGTCGCCCAGGTCGATGGTGCCGAAGCGGGCCTCGTACTTCGCGATGTTCTCCTGGAGCGCGTGCAGGAGCCGCTTGATGTGCTTGGGCGTGGTGATGGCCCGGGCGCGCACCACCGCCCGCGGCGCCTGGGGCTGCAGGTAGATGAGGTCCAGCGTGAACTCGGTGTCGGTGTGGTTCACCATCGCCATGTTGATGAAGGCGCCGTTGGCGGTGGCGGGGTCGATCTCGATCTGCAGCTGGACGGCGGGGGGCTGCGGGACCGCGGGCTTGTCGCTCATGGCGCACCGATACCCGAATCCGGCCCCGGGATGAAGGGGGTGCCGCGCCGCGGGCCCCGCTCGGCTATCATCGGGCCATGCACCGACGGTGGGAGCGCCCATCCTGACCCCCGGTCCCGAGCCCCTCGACCCGCGGGGGCGCCCCTTCGACCTGCCCGGCGGCCCGGACGCGGTGCTCCTGCTCCACGGCCTCAGCGGCTCGCCCTTCGAGGTCCGGGTGCTGGCCGACCACCTCCACGCCCAGGGGTTCCGCTGCCGGGGCCCGCTGCTCCTCGGCCACGGCGGCGCGCCGGCGGCGCTCCGGGGGGTGGCCTGGGGCGACTGGCTCGCGCAGGTCCGCGCCGAGCTGGAGGCGCTGCGGGGGGCGCGCCGCACCTTCCTGGCCGGCTGCTCCATGGGGGCGCTGCTGGCGCTGGCGCTGGCGCAGGAGCGGCCGGAGCGCGTCGACGGCCTGGTGCTGCTCGCCCCGGCGCTGCGGCTCGCCGCCGTCCCGGCGCTGGCCGGCTGGCTGTCGCGCCGCACGCCGCTGGGGCGGCTCCTGCCGCCGGTGCCCAAGGGCGGCTCGGACCTGCGCGACGCCGAGATGCGCCGGCTCAACCCGGCGATGGCGGGCATCCCCATCGCCGCGGTGGGGCAGCTGCAAGAGCTGGCGGACCACGTGGACCGGATCCTGCCGGGCGTGGTGGCGCCGGCGCTGGTGATCGCCGGGGCGCGCGACCACACCGTCCGGCTCTCCGGGGCGCGGCGCATCGCCAGCCGCATCGGCTCGGCGCCGGCGAGGCTGCTGGTGCTGCGGGACAGCTTCCACCTGGTGGGCATCGACGTGGAGCGGGACCTGGTCGCCGACGAGGTGGCCCGCTTCCTCACGCGCATCCCGGCCCCGGGCCGGGGAGGGTGACCATGACGACGCACGTCCTCTCCATCGACCAGGGCACCACCGGCACCACCGTGCTGGTGATCGACCGGCGGCTGCGGGTCCAGGCCAAGGTGAACCTCGAGTTCCCGCAGCACTTCCCGCGGCCCGGCCAGGTGGAGCACGACCTGGAGGAGATCTGGGGCTCGACGGTGAAGGCCATCGGCCGGGCGCTGGCGCGGGCCCGGGTGAAGGGGACGGCGGTCGCCGCCATCGGCATCACCAACCAGCGCGAGACCACCGCGCTCTGGGACCGGGCGCGCGGCAGGCCGGTCCACCGCGCCATCGTCTGGCAGGACCGGCGCACCGCCGACGCCTGCGCCGCGCTGCGCGCCGCCGGGGAGGAGGAGCGGGTGCGGGCCCGGACCGGCCTGGTGCTCGACCCCTACTTCTCCGCCACCAAGATCCGCTGGCTGCTGGACCACGTGAAGGGGGCGCGGGAGCGGGCCGAGCGCGGCGACCTGGCCTTCGGGACGGTGGACACCTTCCTCGCCTGGCGGCTCACCGGCGGCGCGGCCCACGTCACCGACGCCTCCAACGCCAGCCGGACGCTGCTCATGGACCTGGCCACGCTCGCCTGGGACCCGGAGATGCTCGGCCTCTTCGGCGTGCCGGCGGCGCTGCTGCCGCGCATCTGCGGCTCCTCCGAGGTGGTGGGGACCACCCGCGGCGTGCCCGGCCTGCCCGACGGCATCCCGGTGGCCGGCATCGCCGGCGACCAGCAGGCGGCGCTCTTCGGCCAGGCCTGCTTCGCGCCGGGCGACGCGAAGTGCACCTACGGCACCGGCGCCTTCATCCTCCAGAACGTCGGCCCGCGCCCGGTGCCGTCGCGCAACGGGCTGCTCTCCACCGTGGCCTGGCGCATCGGCGGCGAGACCACCTACGCGCTGGAGGGCATGT
>JAJZTO010000001.1 GCA_021848865.1 Myxococcales bacterium | reverse complement strand
TTCCACCCGCACGGCGCGCGCGCCGAGGTGGCCCATGGCTTCCTCCGCGCGCGCCTAGGCTCCCGATGCTGCTCCTGGAAGGGCTCACCGTCGTCTCGCTGGAGCAGGCCGTGGCGGCCCCCTTCTGCACCCGCCACCTGGCCGACCACGGGGCCCGGGTCATCAAGGTGGAGCGGCCCGGGGCCGGCGACCTGGCTCGCGGCTACGACCGGACGGTGAAGGGGCTCGCCTCGTACTTCGTCTGGCTGAACCGCGGCAAGGAGAGCGTCACCGTCGACGTCAAGACGCCGGCCGGCGCCGGGGTGCTCGCCCGGCTGGTGGCCCGGGCCGACGTGGTGGTGCAGAACCTGGCTCCCGGCGCCGCCTCGCGCCTGGGCCTGGACCACGCCACCCTGGCCGCGGGCAACCCGAGGATCATCGTCGCCGACATCTCGGGCTACGGCGACGGCGGCCCCTGCCGCGACAAGAAGGCCTACGACCTCCTCATCCAGGCCGAGGCCGGGCTGGTCAGCGTCACCGGGACACCCGAGGTCCCCTCGCGCTGCGGCGTCTCCGTCGCCGACACCGCCGCGGGCATGTACGCCTACAGCGGCGTCCTCACCGCGCTGCTGGCCCGCGAGCGCACCGGGCGCGGCGCCCGGGTCGAGGTCTCCATGCTCGAGGCGCTGGCGGAGTGGATGGGCCAGCCGCTCTACTACGTCCACTACGGCCAGCGGCCCCAGCCGCGCAACGGCGCCACCCACCCCACCATCGCCCCCTACGGCCCGCACCGGGCCGGCGACGGGCGCGAGGTCATCTTCGGGCTGCAGAACGAGCGGGAGTGGGCCACCTTTTGCCGCGAGGTGCTGCGGCAGCCGGAGCTGGCGCGCGACCCGCGCTTCGGCTCCAACAGCGAGCGCGTGGCCCACCGTGCCGCCCTCACCCCCATCGTCGAGCAGGCCTTCGCCGGGATGACCGCCGAGACGGTGGTGGCGCTCCTCGACCGCGCCGGGATCGCCAACGGCCGCATCAACGACATGGACGGCGTCGCCGCCCACCCGCAGCTGGCCGCCCGCGGCCGCTGGCGCGAGGTGGGCACCAGCGCCGGCCCGGTGAAGGCGCTCCTGCCCCCGGCCAACGTCGACGGCGTGGACTACGCCATGGGCGACGTCCCGGCGCTGGGCCAGCACACCGACTCGGTCCTGGCCTGGCTCGGGTACGGGCCAGCCGAGATCACCGCCATGCGCGCCCAGGGCGCCATCTAGGGAGAAGACATGGGAGCCACCGCCACCGCCACCACCTCCATTGCCGCCGCCCGCCCGGCCGCCTCGCCGACCCGGCAGCTCGCCGAGTTCCTGGCCGGCCTGCGCTACACGGACCTCCCGGCCGAGGTGGTCGCCATGGCCAAGGACCTCTTCGTGGACTGGCTGGGGGCGGCCCTGGCCGGCACCGGCTCGCCGCAGGTCCGCGCCTTCCAGGGGCTGGCCCGCAAGATGGGGCCGGCCGCCGGCCCGAGCGAGGTGCTGGCCGACCGCTCCACCACCTCGCCGCTCCTCGCCGCCATGGTCAACGCCGCCGCCTCGCACGTGGTGGAGCAGGACGACGTCCACAACGGCTCGGTCTTCCACCCGGCCGCGGTGATCTTCCCGCCGGCGCTGGCGACGGCCCAGGCGGAGGGGCGCTCGGGGAAGGACCTGCTCGTGGCGGCGGTGGCCGGCTACGAGGCCGGCATCCGCATCGGCGAGTTCCTGGGCCGCTCCCACTACAAGGTGTTCCACACCACCGGCACCGCCGGGACGCTGGCGGCGGCGGTGGCGGTGGGCAAGCTCCTGGGGCTCGACGCCGAGGGCATGCAGCAGGCGCTGGGCTCGGCCGGCACCCAGGCCGCCGGCCTGTGGGAGTTCCTGCGCGACGCCGCCGACTCCAAGCAGCTGCACACCGCCAAGGCGGCCTCCGACGGGCTCCTGGCCGCCGAGCTGGCCCGGGCCGGCTTCACCGGTGCCCGCCACATCCTGGAAGGGCCGCAGGGCATGGCCGCCGGGATGTCCAGCGACGCCGACCCGGCCCGGCTCACCGACCGGCTCGGGACTCGCTGGGCCACCGTGGAGACCTCGTACAAGTTCCACGCCGCCTGTCGCCACACCCACCCGGCCGCCGACGCGCTGCTCCTCCTGCTGCGGCGCGAGAAGCTCGCGGCCGGCGACCTCGCCGAGGTGGTGGCCCGGGTGCACCAGGGGGCCATCGACGTGCTCGGGCCGGTGGGGGTGCCCACCACCGTGCACCAGGCCAAGTTCTCCATGGGGACGGTCCTGGGGCTGTGCGCGGTGCACGGGAACGCCAGCCTCCAGGCGTTCGAGACCCAGGCGCTCCAGGACCCGCGGGTGGCCGCCTTCCGCGAACGGGTGCGGATGGTGCTCGACGACGAGGTGAACGGTGCCTACCCGCGGCGCTGGATCGGCAAGGTGGAGGCGCGCACCCGCGACGGCCGGACGCTCTCGGCCCGGGTGGACGTGCCCAAGGGCGACCCGGGCAACTCGCTCTCCCACGCCGAGCTGGAGGACAAGGCGCTTCGCCTGGCCGCCTTCCGGGGCGCCGCCACCGAGGCCGAGATGCGCGCCCTCCTCGACCGCGCCTGGCGTCTCGAGGAGGTCGAGCGGGTGGGGCGGCTGCTGCCGGCGCGGTAGGGCGTCGCCCGGCGCGGGGCGCGCTACGTCGCCTCCTGGCCCTCCGGCGCCAGGGAGAGGTCGAGCTGCATGGTGTAGTGGTAGCGGTCGGCCGGGTGGACGCTGAGCGTCACCTCGAAGATCTCGTTCTGCGTCGAGGAGTACTGGCGCAGCACCGAGAGCCCCGGGCTCCCCGCGGGCACCCGCAACACCGCGGCCATCTCGCCGGAGATGGCCATGGCGCTGATCTCCTGGCGCACGGTGCGGGTCTTGATGCCGTGGCGCTGCTCGATGAGCGAGTAGATGGGCACCGCGTCGCGCTCCTCGGCGTCGCTGACCGCGGCGTAGGCCGGGAACACGTAGATCTGCGTCCAGGCGATGGGCTTCGACTCGTCGCCGACGAAGCGCAGCCCCTCGATCATCCGCCAGCTCTGGTCGGGATCGCCGGGGAGCGGCACCGTCGCCAGGCGGGCCGGGACGTCGGCCACCCGCAGGACCTTCCGCCGCGTCTCCTTCACGTACTGCCAGATGTCGGGAAGGGCCCCGAGCCGCTGCACGTAGGCCTCGGCCACCTGGGCCCGCTCCACCCGCGTCCCCACCCCCTGGTGGCGCGACACCAGCCCCAGCTGCAGCAGGAGCCGGGTCGCCTCGCGGATGGTCTGGCGGCTCACGCCGAAGCGGGTGCAGAGCTCGGCCTCGGTGGGGAGCATGCTGCCCACCGGGTAGGTCCCGTCCTGGATGGCGGCGGAGAGCTGCTCGGCCACCGTCTGGTAGAGCGGGCGCTTGTCCTCGAAGACGCTCAGCGGCACAGGTCCCCCGTCTGGCCCGGCGAGGCCTCAGTCTCCGTCCGGCGGCGTCCCCGCGGGCCGGAGCGCCTGGAGCGCCGGCAGCGGCGAGCGCAGGCGCCGATAGTAGTGTCCCCCGTACAGCGAGGCCACCGGATTGTGGCCGGTGACCCGGTCCTTCACCACCAGGGTGGTCACCGGCGCCTCGGAGTGCTTGTTGAAGAGGGCGTCGTGCCCCACGCACAGGCCGACGATGAGGTTCAGGTCGGTCTTGAGCTCGTTGCAGACCCGGGCCTGGGCGATGGGGTTGCAGGCCGCCTCGAACGTGCCAGGCCGGATCTTGTCGCCGTCGCGGATGCCCAGCGCCGTCTTGTCGGTGCCGCCGGCCTTGCAGCAGACGCTCACCGGGTCGAGCCCCTGCGCCTCGAGGACCTGCGCCAGCCGGTGGGTCTCGTCCAGCAGCCCGATGCAGGTGGCGATGCCGATCTTCCGGTAGCCCATGAGCTTGGCGAAGGCGATGGTGTCCTCGACGCGGGTCCAGCGGGCCACGCCCTTCTCGTAGCAGAGCCCCTCGACCCGTGCCGCCACCCGTGCCAGCCGGGCGTCCTCCCCGTCGCCGGCGAGTTCGGTCCGGGCGCCGGCCACCACCTGCTCCTGCGTGCCGGCGGGGCAGTGACCGGGGCGGGGAGGGGCGTCGGTGGAGGTCCCGGCGGAGCAGTTGGTCTTGCCGAGCTTGGCCTGGACGGCGCTGCAGTTGCCGCACGAAGGGTCGAGGGCGCTGGCGTGGTTCACGAGGTGGCCTCCCTGCCTCTCGGGTTGCTCGCGGCCGGGCGAAAAACACGCCCCACCAAAGCAATTTCCCTGGTTTACAAGCTTCTGCTGGGGCCAAGACATGCACCGTTGACATCCGGATGTCAAGATGTCATGTTGTCCGCACAACAAGCAGAATCGTGCGGCAATGCAGGTTGGCTCGCAGTTCGGTGCGAGGGACGTCGGTGGCGCTCCAGGTCACGGACCTCACCATCAGCTTCGGCGGCGTCGTGGCCGTCAACGGGATGAGCCTGTCCATCGAGCCGGGCGAGATCGTCGGCCTCATCGGCCCCAACGGGGCCGGCAAGACCACCTTCATCAACTGCGTGGCGGGCGCCTACCGCCCTTCGCGCGGCACGGTGCAATGGAAGGGAACGGAGCTGCGCGGCCTGGCCCCGCACTCCGTCATCCGCCAGGGCGTGGCCCGCACCTTCCAGAACGTGGCCTCGCTGCACGACCTGACGGTGCTGGACATCGTCAAGCTCGGGGCAGCCGCCCGGGGCCGCCGCGGCCTGGCGGCGGTCGCCGACCTCTGGCGCGGCGAGGCGGCGCTGGAGGCGGAGCTGCACGAGACGGTGCTGGAGCCGCTGGGGCTGGCCGACATCGCGGCCCAGCCCGTCCAGACCCTCTCCTACGGCCTGCGCAAGGCGGTGGACCTGGCGCGGGCCATGGCCTCGCGCCCCGAGCTGCTGCTGCTCGACGAGCCGGTGGCGGGCCTCACCGTCCAGGAAGGCCAGCAGATGGCGGCGGTGATCCGCGAGGTGCGCGACCGCCGCCGCTGCGCCGTCCTGATGGTGGAGCACAAGATGGACGTGGTCATGAGCACCTGCGACCGCATCACGGTCATGGCGGCCGGGGCCAGGATCTTCGAGGGCACCGGCCCCGCGGTGCAGGCCGATCCCGAGGTCCGGCGCGTCTACCTGGGGGAGCCCTGATGCTGCTGCTCCAGATCGCCACCGCCGGCATCGCCACCGGGAGCGTGTACGCCCTCATCGCCATCGGCATCGTCCTCATCTACAAGTGCTCGGGGGTGGTGAACTTCGGGCAGGGCGGCTACGCCATGCTCGGCGCCTACGCCGCCTACGCCCTGGCCCGCGCCGGCCTCTCCCCGCCGCTGGCCGCGGCCGGGGCGGTGCTGGTGCTGGGCGTGGTCGGCGCGCTCACCGAGCTCCTGGTGCTCCGCCGGATGCTCAGGGCCCCGGTGGTCGCGGTGATGATGGTCACCCTGGGCCTCCTCATCCTCTTCCGGGCCGTGTGCCTGGCCGTCTGGGGGCCCGACCAGATCGCCTTCCCGCAGATCTTCCCGCAGGGCGCGGTGCAGATCGCCGGCATCTTCATCACCTACAACTACGTGGCCGCCGCCCTCCTCTCCCTGGTCCTGTCCCTGGCCTTCCTGGCCTTCTACCGCTTCACGCCCATGGGGCTCATGCAGCGGGCCGCCGCGGACAACTCCCGCGCCGCGCTGGCGGTGGGCATCCACGTCTCCAACCAGGTGAGCGTGGCCTGGGCCGTCTCCTCGGCCCTGGCCGGCCTGGGCGGGGTGCTCCTCGCCACCCTGAACGGCCTCTCCCTCACCCTCTCGAACATCGGCCTGGTGGCCTTCCCGGTGATCGTGCTCGGCGGCCTCACCAGCCTGATGGGCTCGCTGGTGGCCGGCCTGCTCCTGGGGATGCTCGAGGCCTTCACCGACGGCCTGCTCACCCCGGCGCTGGAGTCCTTCCTGCGGGCCCACACCTCGATCTACTCGGTCGGCGCCCTGCAGCAGGTGGTGCCCTACATGCTGGTGGGCGGCATGCTGCTGGTGCGGCCGCAGGGCATCTTCGGCCAGCGCGGCACGGAGCGCGTCTGACGATGCCCGCCCGCCGCCGCCTCGCCCTCCTCGCGGTCGTCGTCCTGGCGGCGGCCGGCAGCTTCGCCCTGGGCCGCTTCGGCGCGTACCTGGTGCACTCCGTGGCCATCGCCGCCATCGCCGCCATGGGCCTGAACCTGCTCACCGGCTTCGCCGGCCAGATCAGCTTCGCCTCCGGCGCCCTCATCGGCATCGGCGCCTACACCGCCGGCAACCTGGGCAACGCCGGCTGGGGGCTCGGCGCCATCCTGGCCGCCGGCGTGGCCGCGGCCGTGGCCAGCGTGGTCATCGGGCTGCCGGCGCTGCGGCTGCGCGGCCTCTACTACGCCATCGCCACCCTGGCCGCGCAGTTCGTCCTCGAATACCTGTTCAAGATCGTCGAGCCGCTGACCAAGGGCATCTCGGGCATGAACATCGCCCCGCTGGTGCTGCTGGGGCGGCCGGTGGCCAGCGACCAGGCCTGGGCCGCCATCTCCATCGCCATCCTGGCCCTGACCTGGCTGGGGCTGGCCCGGCTCATGCGCACCAACGTGGGCCGGGCCTTCCTGGTGGTGCGCGAGAACGAGCTGGTGGCCAAGGGCATGGGCATCGACGTGGTGCGCGTGAAGCTCTGGGCCTTCCTGGCGAGCGGCTTCGTCATCGGCGTCTCCGGGGCCCTGGTGGGCTTCACGACCCGGCTGGCCAGCCCCGAGGGCTTCGGCCTCTCGCTCTCGATCGATCAGGTGGCCATGCTCATCGTCGGCGGCCAGGGCGTCTGGGCCGGCTCGCTGCTGGGCGCCGGCTTCGTGGTGCTGATCCCCGAGGCCATCCAGCGGCTGGGCGAGGCGCTCCACGTCGCCAACCTGCTCTCGGCCATGCGCGAGATGTCCTTCGGCCTGCTCATCGTGCTCTTCCTGCTCTTCGAGCCTCGCGGCCTGGCGGCCCTCCTCCGCCGCCTGGCCCGCGGGGTCTCCCGGATCGCCCTCCCGCACCCCGTCCCCGACTCCTCTCCCGTCGTCGCCGCCCGCACCCCAGCCCCAGGAGGTACCCGTGAAAAGGCACTCTAGCCGCGTCCCCGCGATCCTCGCCGCCCTCGCCTTCGCCCTTCCCGCCGCCGCCGACGTCAACGTCTGCGTCTGGGGCACCATCACCGGCCCGGACGCCGGCGTGAACGGGATGAGCTACGGGACGGTGGACTACCTCAACTACCTGAACCAGACCCAGGGCGGCATCGCCGGGCAGAAGATCCACGTCATCCTGCTCGACGGCCGCTACAAGCTGGACGAGGAGCTCAAGATCTACCGGCGCTGCGTGGACCAGGAGAACGCGGTGGTGGTCAAGGGCTGGTCCACCGGCTCGGCCAAGGCGCTGCGCGAGCAGGTGCAGCAGGACGCGGTGCCCTTCATCAGCGAGACCTTCTCCAGCGAGGTGCTGGACCCGGCCAAGTACCCCTACCTCTTCATCCAGGGAGCCACCTACGAGCAGCAGATGCTCATCGGCCTGCGGGCCGCCAAGGCCGCCGGCGCCAAGAAGGTCATGCTCATGCACGGCGACGTCGAGTACGGGCGGGCCCCGGTGACGGTGGTCCGCAAGTCCGGCGCCATCGAGAAGATGGGGCTGGAGCTCGTCGACACCATCGAGTTCCGCTACGACGCCCAGGACCTCACCGCCCAGTTGCTGCGGGTGAAGGCCAAGAACCCCGACGTGGTCTACATCCAGGCCTCCACCCCGCAGGCACTGGTCATCCTCCGCGATGCCGCCAAGGTGGGCCTGCCGGCCAAGCTCTTCATCGGCAACATGTACAACATCCACCCCAGCATCCCGGAGCAGCTCGGCGCCGCCGCCGAGGGCTTCCGCGCCATCCAGCTCTACGCCAACTACGGCGACGACGTCCCGGCCATGAAGGAGATCGCCGCCTACAAGGCCAAGAACCAGGTGGAGAAGGAGGACCTCTACTTCATGAAGGGCTGGTTCGGCGGCAAGTTCATCGCCGCCGCCATCGGCAACGCCATCAAGAAGTCGGGCGGCAAGCCGCCGGCGGACATCAAGGCCTTCCGCAAGGCGGTCCGGGACGAGATGGTGGCCCTGAAGAACCTGGACTCGGGCGGCATCGCGCCGCCGTGCTCCTTCGCCAACCACCAGGGGCCCACCCAGGCCCGCATGGCCGAGATCAAGGGCGGCAAGTACGTGGCCGTCGGCTCCTGGGTCGACGCGCAGTAGCACGTCCGGAGCCGCCATGCTGGCCGCCCACGGGGTCTCCCTTCGCTACGACGGCGTCATCCAGGCCGTCGACCGCATCGACTTCCAGGTCGAGAAGGGGGGCCTCGTGGCCCTGCTGGGCCCCAACGGCGCCGGCAAGAGCACGCTGCTCAAGGCCATCGCCGGCCTCCTGCCCTTCGAGCAAGGGGAGCTGGTGGAGGGCCAGCTGACCTTCGAGGGCAGGAGCCTGGCGGGCGTCCACCCGGCCGCCATCGCCCGGCGCGGCATCGCCCTGGTCCAGGAGGGGCGGCAGTGCTTCCGCAGCCTCTCCATCGAGGAGAACCTGCGGGCCGCCTCGCTGGTGGCCCGGAAGGGCGCGGGCGCCCGCCTGGCCATGGTCTTCGAGTACTTCCCGGTGCTCAAGGAGATGCGCCACCGGGCCGCCGGCCACCTCTCCGGCGGCCAGCTCCAGATGCTGGTCATCGGCATGGCGCTGATGAGCGCCCCCCGGCTGCTCCTGCTCGACGAGCCCAGCCTGGGGCTCTCGCCCGCCATGGTGCAGACCGTCTTCGACGTGGTGGAGCGGATGCACCGGGAGCTGGGCGTGACCCTGGTGGTGGCCGAGCAGACCGTGCCGCGGCTCCTCAAGCTGGCCACCGACGTCTACGTGCTGGCCCGCGGCCACATCGTCATGCACACCCCGCCGGCCCGCGCCGACCAGGAAACCCTGCAGCGCGTCTACCTGAGCTGAACCCAAGGAGAAACCGAGCCATGAACGAGCAGCTGTACATCGACGGCGCCTGGCGCAAGCCCGTCTCCGGGCAGACGATCCCGGTGGTCTGCCCCAGCGACGGGAAGGAGTTCGCCCGCATCGCCCGCGGCACGGCTGGCGACGTCGACGCCGCGGTGGCCGCGGCCCGGCGGGCCTACGAGGGGCCCTGGGGCAAGACCACCGCCCTGGAGCGCGGCCGGCTGATGATGAAGGTGGGTGTGAAGATCGCCGAGCACGCCGAGGAGCTGGCGCAGCTCGAGGCTCGCGACACCGGCAAGCCGCTCAAGCAGGCCCGGGCCGACATGGTGGCCGCGGCCCGCTACTTCGAGTTCTACGGCGCGGCCTCCGACAAGGTGCACGGGGAGGTCATCCCGTTCCTGGCCGGCTACACGGTGATGGTCAAGCACGATCCCCGCGGCGTCACCGGCCACATCATCCCCTGGAACTACCCGGCCCAGATGTTCGGCCGGACCCTGGCCCCGGCCCTGGCCTGCGGCAACGCCACCGTGCTCAAGCCGGCCGAGGAGGCCTGCCTCACCGTGCTGCGGATCACCGAGCTGGTCCACGAGGTGGGCTTCCCGCCCGGCGTGGTCAACGTGGTCACCGGCTACGGCGAGGAGGCGGGGGCGGCGCTGGCCAGCCACCCGGGCATCGACTTCATCGCCTTCACCGGTTCGCCCGGGGTGGGCACGCTGATCCAGAAGGCCTCGGCGGAGCACCACCGGGCCTGCGTGCTGGAGCTGGGCGGCAAGTCCCCGCAGATCGTCTTCGAGGACGCCCCCTTCGAGACCGCCCTGCCGGTGGTGGTCAACGCCATCGTCCAGAACGCCGGCCAGACCTGCTCGGCCGGCAGCCGGGTGCTGGTGCAGCGCTCGGTCTACGACCGGTTCATGGGGATGCTGGCCGAGCGCTTCGCCAGGCTGCGCGTCGGGACCCACGACATGGACCTCGACTGCGGCCCGCTCATCAGCGCCGTGCAGCGCGACCGGGTGCAGGGCTTCGTCCAGGCCGCCCGGAAGGAGGGAGTCCCGGTGCTGGCCGAGGCCCAGCTGGCGCCGAACCTCCCCGCGGGCGGGTACTACGCGGCGCCGGTGCTCTTCGGCAACGTGCCCCCGACCCACACCCTGGCCCGCGAGGAGGTCTTCGGTCCGGTGCTCTCCGCCATCCCCTTCGAGGACGAGGCCGATGCCGTCCGCATCGCCAACGGCACCCCCTTCGGCCTGGCGGCCGGCATCTGGACCCGGGACGGCACGCGGCAGCTGCGGGTGGCCAACGCCATGCGCTGCGGCCAGGTGTTCGTCAACGGCTACGGCGCCGGGGGCGGCATCGAGCTGCCCTTCGGCGGCATCAAGCGCAGCGGCCACGGGCGGGAGAAGGGGCTCGAGGCGATGCGCGAGTTCTCCGTCGTGAAGACCATCGTCATCAATCACGGCTAGGCGCCGGACAGCGAAAGGATCGGAACCATGAGGCTCGCGAAGAAGAAGATCATCGTCACCGGCGCCGGCTCGGGCTTCGGCGCCGCCATGTCCCGCCGCTTCGTGAAGGAGGGGGCCCAGGTGCTGGTGGCCGACCTCAACGGCCCTGCGGCCGAGAAGGTGGCCCGGGACATCGGCCCCCAGGCCGTGCCCTTCACCGTCGACGTCTCGGTGGGGTCCCAGGTCAAGGCCATGGTGGACAAGGCCCTCTCGGCCTTCGGCGACCTGGACGCGGTGGTCAACAACGCCGGCTACACCCACAAGAACCAGCCCATGCTGGACGTGGACGAGGCCACCTACGACCGGTGCTTCGCCGTCAACGTGAAGTCGCTCTACTGGGCGGCCCAGGCGGCGGTGCCGGTCTTCCGCAAGCGCGGCGGCGGCGCGTTCCTCAACGTGGCCTCGGTGGCCGGCATCCGGCCCCGCCCCGGCCTCTCCTGGTACAACGCCTCCAAGGGCGCGGCCATCCTCGCCACCAAGACCATGGCGGTGGAGCTGGCCCCGTCCAAGATCCGGGTCAACGCCCTCTGCCCGGTCATGGGCGTCACCGGGATGCTGGAGTCGTTCATGGGCATGCCCGACACGCCGGAGAACCGGTCCCGGTTCGTGGCCACCATCCCCATGGGGCGCCTGGCCGAGGCCGACGACATCGCCAAGGCCGCGGTCTTCTACCTGACCGACGACGCCGAGTTCGTCACCGGCGTCTGCATGCCGGTGGACGGCGGCCGCACCATCTAGCCCGGGCCGGCGGAGGCGCGCATGAACCAGGACCATGGCGGGAGCGGCGCGAGCCTGTCGGTGCTCTCGCCCACCGCCATCCTCGGCTACGGCTTCCCGGAGGCCTCGCTGGCGCGGGGCCTGGCCCGCCGGCCCCAGGCCATCGCCGTGGACGCCGGGAGCACCGACCCCGGCCCCTACTACCTGGGGGCCGGGAAGTCCTTCACCAGCCGCAAGGCGGTGAAGCGCGACCTGTCCCTGATGTTGCGCGGGGCGCTGGACCTCGGGATTCCGCTGCTCGTCGGCTCGGCGGGGGGCGCCGGCGCCGCGCCCCACCTGGCCTGGACCCGGGAGATCCTGCTGGAGCTGGCCCGCGAGGGCAGCCTGCGCTTCCGCCTGGGGGTCATCCCCGCCGACATCCCGCCCGCGACGCTGAAGGCGGCCTTGCGGACCGGGCGGGTGCGCCCCATGCCCTGCGCTCCGGCGCTCACCGAGGCCGACGTGGACGCCTCCGCTCACCTGGTGGCGCAGATGGGCCACGAGCCGCTGGTGGCGGCCCTCGACGCCGGGGCCCAGGTGGTGCTCTGCGGCCGCGCCTACGACCCGGGCCCGTTCGCCGCCCCGGCCATCCGCGCCGGCTTCGATCCCGGCCTGTCGTTGCACATGGGCAAGATCCTGGAGTGCGCCGCCATCGCCGCCACCCCCGGGAGCGGCAGCGACTGCGTGCTGGCGACGCTGCGCGGCGACGGCTTCGAGCTGGAGACGCTGAGCGAGGCCCGGGCCTTCACCACCGTCTCGGCGGCGGCCCACTCGCTCTACGAGAAGTCCGACCCCTACGAGCTGCCGGGACCCGGCGGGAGCCTGGACCTGCGCCACACCGCCTACCAGGACCTGGGCGGAGGCCGGGTGCGGGTCAGCGGGACCCGCTTCTCGCCCGCTCCCTACACCGTCAAGGTGGAGGGGGCCCGCAAGGTGGGCCACCGCACCATCAGCATCGCCGGGGTGCGCGATCCCATCCTCATCGGGCAGGTCGACGCGGTGCTGGAGGCGGTCCGGAAACAGGTGCTGGCCTCCACCGGCAGCGACGCCCGGGTGCTCTTCCACGTCTACGGCAAGGACGGGGTCATGGGGCCGCTGGAGCCCCGGCGCGACGCCCCGGCCCACGAGCTGGGCATCGTCATCGAGGCGGTGCACGCCGAGCCGGCCGAGGCCGACACCG
Organism: Myxococcales bacterium; assembly: GCA_021848865.1. Lineage (GTDB taxonomy): Bacteria > Myxococcota > Myxococcia > Myxococcales > Anaeromyxobacteraceae > JACRMN01. The sequence continues at coordinate 16,338 of JAJZTO010000001.1, read as the reverse complement.
TCTGCTCGCTGGTTCGAAGCACGCTGCTGCATTACGGCTACCCGGGGCGCATCTCCACCGCCGGCAACCTGGCGCTGCTCTACAGCCCCTCGGACGTCTCCTGCGGCGAAGTCTACGAGTTCAGCGTCTACCACCTGCTGGAGGTGGACGATCCGCGCGCCCTCTTCCCGGTGCGCCTCGAGGAGGTGGGACCGTGAGCCCCGTCCCGCTGCGCGAGGTGGCCCGGGTGATCCGCAGCAAGAACTCCGGCCCCTACGAGCTCACCCTGGACGTGATCTTCCCCGAGGCCGAGACCTATCGCCGGGTGAAGGAGGCCGGGGTCTTCACCCGGGAGCTGGTGGCCCGGCTCTACGGCGTCCCCGTCGAGAAGGTGCTGAAGCTCGTCCACTACGATCCGGCCTTCGCCGTGAAGGCCACCCTGGTGCGCCCGGTCGTCTCCGGCGCCGTCGGGGAGACCGACGTCTACGGCGCCCAGCAGCACGCTCCGCTTCTCGACCTCGAGCTCCCCGAGGCGGTGGTGCGGCCGAGCGCGGGCGCGATCCCCGGGCCGGGCCCGGGAGGGGAGAGCCGATGAAGACCGTCGCCGCCGTCCTCCGGGCCGTCACCGATCAGCGCCCCTACGCCGCCTCCGCCCCCATGAAGCTGGAGGAGGTGGAGCTCGGGGCGCCGCGCGCGGGCGAGCTCCTGGTCCGCATCGAGGCGGCCGGGGTCTGCCACTCCGACCTCTCGGTGGTGGACGGCTCGCGGGTGCGGCCGCTGCCCATGGCCCTGGGCCACGAGGCGGCCGGGGTGGTCGAGCAGGTGGGGCCCGGGGTCCGGGACGTGAAGCCGGGCGACCACGTGGTGCTGACCTTCGTGCCCAGCTGCGGCATCTGCCCGGAGTGCTCCTCGGGGCGCCCGGCCCTGTGCACGCCGGCGGCCGCGGCCAACGGCGCCGGCACGCTGCTCCACGGCCCCTCCCTGCTCCGCGACGCCGCCGGCCAGGTGATCCACCACCACGTGGGCGTCTCCGGCTTCGCCCGCCACGCGGTGGTGGCCCGCGAGTCGGCGGTGGTGGTGCCGGCCGACGTGCCGCACCCCATCGCCGCGCTCTTCGGCTGCGCGGTGCTCACCGGGACCGGGGCGGCGCTGAACACCGCCGCGGTGCGGCCGGGCCAGTCGGTCGCGGTCTTCGGCCTGGGGGGCGTGGGCCAGGCCGCGGTGATGGGGGCGGCGGCGGGCGGCGCGGCCTTCGTCGCCGCCGTCGACCCGGTGGCGTCGAAGCGCAAGCTGGCGCTGGAGGTGGGGGCGACCCATGCCTTCGCGCCCGAGGAGGCGGAAGCGGCCATCAAGGATCTCACCCGCGGCGGCGCCGAGGTGACCATCGAGGCAGCCGGCGTGCCGGCGGTGATGGAGGCGGCCTTCCGGGCGCTGCGCCGCGGCGGGATGGCGGTCTCGGTGGGGCTGCCGCACCCGTCCAGGACCGTGACGCTGCCGGCGCTGGCCTTCGCCGGGCTGGGACAGTCGCTGGTCGGCTCCTACATGGGCTCGGCCTCGCCGCAACGGGACATCCCCCGCTACCTGGCCCTGTGGAAGGCGGGGAAGATGCCGGTGGACAGGCTCCAGACCGCCACCCTGCCGCTCGAGCGCATCAACGACGCCTTCGACGCCCTGGCCGCCGGCCAGGCGGTGCGGCAGATCCTCCTGCCGAACGGCTAGGGGACGCGGCATGCCCTGCAAGCACCTGCTGGTCCACGTGGACTCCACCGACGGGGCCGGGCCGAGGCTGGAGCTGGCCGCCGCGCTGGCGCGCCGCCACGGGGCGCGGCTGGTGGGGCTCTTCGCCGAGGCCGACACCCTGGGCCCGGGCATCGTCGGCAAGCGCTCGCCGCAGCAGCTCGAGGCGGCCGCGGCCCGGGCCGAGGCCGCCTTCCGGCGGGCCGTGGCCGAGGCCGGGGTCGAGGCCGACTGGTGGCTGGTGGGGGCGGCGGGCCACGCCGACCTGGTGGGTCTCACCGCGGTCTGTTGCCGCTACGTGGACCTGGCCGTCTTCGGCCAGCACGAGGAGGGCGGCCGCGTCCCCCCCGACCTGGTCGAGCAGGTGCTGCCCGACTGCGGCCGGCCGCTCCTGGTGGTGCCGGCGGGCTGGCGCTCGCGCGAGCTGGGCCGGCGGGTGGTCATCGGCTGGAACGCCAGCCCGGAGGCGGCCCGGGCGCTCAACGACGCCCTGCCGCTGCTGGCCGGGGCCGAGTTCGTGGGGGTGCTGGCCTTCCAGGGCGCGGCCGTGCCCGGCGGGGCGGCGCTGCGCATGCCCCCGGCGGACATCGGCGCCCACCTGGCGCTGCACGGTGTGCGCGCCCGGGTGGAGCGGGCGGTGCAGGCCTCCGAGGGCATCGGCCCGGTCGAGGCGCTGTGGAACTACGCCTTCGAGTCCCAGGCCGACCTGACGGTGATGGGGGCCGGGCGCCACGGCTTCCCGCTCCGCCATGGCGCCACCGAGGCCCGCGAGATCCTCCGGGCCCTGCCCACCCCGCTGTTGCTGGCGCGCTGAGCGCCCGACCGCCGCACCAACCCACGTGAAGGAGCAAGCCATGGCCGACGAGCTGTTCGAGAAGGGGCTGAAGATCCGCCGCGAGGTGCTGGGGCCGGAGTACGTGGACGCGGCGCTCAAGAACGCCGACGACTTCAGCCGCCCGCTCCAGGAGCTGGTGACGAGGTACTGCTGGGGCGAGGTCTGGGGCCGGCCCACCCTCGACCGCAAGGCCCGCAGCATCATGAACCTGGCGATGATCAGCGCCCTCAACCGCCCCCACGAGCTGAAGCTGCACGTGCGCGGCGCCATCCGCAACGGCCTCACCAAGGAGGAGATCCGCGAGGTGCTCTTGCAGGTGGCCATCTACTGCGGCGTGCCGGCGGCGGTGGACGCCTTCCGCGTGGCCCGCGAGGCCTTCCGGGAGGCGGGCATTTGAGCGGCGCTCCCGACGCCGGGCTGCGGCCGCCGGCGGCGGTGGCCTTCGTGGGCCTGGGGCGCATGGGGGCTCCCATGGCCGGCCACCTCGCGGCCGGCGGCTGGACGGTGCGGGTCTTCGACCGCTCGGCGGCGGCCCTCGACGGCTTCGCGGCCGCGGGGACCGGCGCGGTCCGGGCCGCCTCGCCCGCGGCGGCCGCCGCCGGCGCCGCGGCGGCCATCACCATGCTCCCCGACGGCGCCGCGGTGCGGGAGGCGGTGTTCGGGCCCGGCGGGCTGGCGGAGGGCCTGCCGCGCGGGGCGCTGGTGGTGGACATGAGCTCCTCTGCGCCCCTGGCCACCCGGCGCCTGGGCGAGGAGCTGGCCGCGCGGGGGCTGGGGCTGGTCGACGCGCCGGTCTCCGGGGGCGTGAAGCGGGCCCGGGATCGCACCCTGGCCATCATGGCCGGCGGCGACCCGGGCCTGGTGGCCCGCTGCAGGCCGCTGCTCGCCGCCATGGGCGGCGTCGTCCACGAGACCGGCGCGCTGGGCACGGGCCACGCCATGAAGGCGCTCAACAACTTCGTCTCCGCCGCCGGCCTCCAGGCGACCTGCGAGGCGCTGATCGTCGGCGGCCGCTTCGGCCTGGACCCCGGGAAGATGGTGGACATCCTCAACGCCTCCACCGGCCGCAACAACAGCACCGAGGCCAAGGCCCGGCAGTTCATCCTCTCGGGCAGCTTCGCCTCGGGCTTCTCGCTGGCGCTGATGGCCAAGGATCTGCGCACCGCCGCCGCCCTGGCCGGGCAGCTGGACGTGGCCGCCCCGACCGCCCAGGCCGTCAGCCAGCTTTGGGACCGGGCCCTGGAGGCGCTGGAGCCGGGCGCGGACCACACCGAGATCCACCGCTACCTGGCGTCGCTCGCGGGCGGCGCGTAGACGGGGGACGTCCGGGCGCCGGGTCCCCCCGGGGACGTGGTGGCGGAGGCGGGGCGGCCGCACGGGCATCGATCGGGGCCGCGCCGCCGCTTCCCGGGGCCCAGGTCGGATGGTGTACGGTGCGACCAGGGTGCGAACCGGGCGTTCATCCCGGTGCCACCGCGAACTCGAGCATGGCGCCCGCCGCCCGTCATGGCCTGCACTGCCGTCTGGGGACGACGTCCTTCATCCATCGCGCCGGCTGGCTCGAGAACGCCGCCAGGCTCGCGACCCGGGTCGAGGACGTGGAGCTGCTCTGCTTCGACGGCGACCCCGCCGCGCTTCCTTCGATCGAGGAGGTCGCAGGTCTCGCCGACCTGCGTGCCCGGACCGGGCTCACCTACTCGCTGCACACGCCGCTGGAGGCGAGCCTCGCGAGCGAGGACGAGGAGAGACGGCGAGACGGCGTCCGGCGAGTCCTGCGAGCGGTCGAGAGGACGCAGCGCGTCGTGCCTGGCGCCATCGTGGTCCACGTCTACGCGGGGGACCGGGAAGGCGATCCGCTCCCTCGCGACCTCGCCGCGTTCCGTCGCCGTGCCGCGCGATCCCTCTCCGAGATCGTCGAGTGGGGCGTCGCGCCCCAGGTGCTGTCCGTGGAATCGCTGGACTACGAGTTCGAGGCGATCGCGCCGGTCGTGGAAGCGCTGGGGCTCTCGACCGCGCTCGACGTGGGCCACCTGTTGCGCGACGGACGGCCGGTGCGCCCGCTCCTGGAACGCCACCTGTGCCGCGCGCGGGTCGTCCAGGTCCATGGCGTGGAGCCGGGCGGACGCGACCACCGGTCGCTGCGTCACGTCCCGGCGGCCATCCTGCGGGAGCTCCTCGACATGCTCCGCGCCGTGAGCTACCAAGGCGTCCTCACCCTGGAGGTGTTCGGCGAGGCCGATCTCGCGGAGTCGCTGGCGGTCCTCGAGGAACTCCTGGCGGAGAGTTGATGTCGCACCGGAAGGTGATCCTCGTCGGGGGAGGGGCGCGATCGGGCAAGAGCGCCCATGCGCTCGCCCTGGCACGCTCGCTCGGCGCCCGGCGCACCTTCATCGCCACGGCGCGCCGGTACGACGCCGACCTCTCGGCCCGCATCGACCGGCACGTCGAGGAGCGTGGCGCGGACTTCGCCACGGTCGAGGAGCCGGTGGATCTGCCCGGCCGCCTCGCGGCCCTCGACTCGGCGGACGTCGCCCTGATCGACTGCCTGACGCTGTGGGTCTCGAACCTCCTCGTGGACGGGGCGGACGACGCGGCGGTCGACGCGCGGCTGGAGGATCTGTGCCGCGTCCTCGCGGCCCCTCCCTGTCACGTGGTGCTGGTCACGAACGAGGTCGGAATGGGCGTCCACCCGGAGACGGCGCTCGGGCGCCGCTTCCGCGATCTGGCGGGCCGGGGACACCAGCGGATCGCCGTTCTCGCCGACGAGGTCCATTTCGTGGTCATGGGCGTCGTGCTGCGGCTGTCGCCGGGTCCGGTGGCGGCGCTCACCCCGGCGGTGGGCGGATGAGCGTCGCCCGGCCCCTCGCTGTCGCCGTGCAGTTCCTCACGCGGTTCCCAGCGCGCGTCGGGGACGTGACCGGCGAGGATCTCGGGCGCTCCCTCCCGTTCTTCCCGGTCGCCGGTGCGCTGCTCGGCGCAGCGCTGGCGGCGCTCGCGGCGGCGATCGCCGGGCCGCTGCCACCGCTTCTCGGGGGGGTGCTCCTGGTCGCGGTGCACGCGTTCCTGACGGGAGGTCTCCACCTCGACGGGCTCGCGGACGTGTTCGACGGCTTCTCCGGGGGCGCGGGGGATCGTGCCCGCACCCTCGCCATCATGAGGGACAGCCGGATCGGTGCGCACGGCGCCGCGGCGCTGGTCCTGGTGTTGATGCTCAAGGCCGCCGCGCTGGTGACGGTGCTCGGCCGCGGCGACCTCTTTGCGCTCCTCGCGTTCCCGGCGGTGGCACGCTTCGCCGTGGTGCCCCTCGTCGTCTGGCTCCCGTACGCGCGCCCGGAGGGGCTCGGCAAGCCGTTCCACGGAGGAGGGCGAGGCTGGCACGTGGCCGCCGCGGGTGCCTTCGCCGCCGCAGCGGCCGCCGGCATGCGCGGCCACGCCGTGCTGCCCGTCATCGGTGCGCTCCTCGCGGCCGGGGCGGCGGCGCTCGCCGTGCACCGCCGCCTCGGCGGACTCACGGGAGACGTCTACGGCGCCTGTATCGAGCTCGCCGAGCTGGGATTCCTGCTGGCGGCCGCCGCGGGTTGAGCGTCAAGGTTCGAGACGGCGGGCACCGAGCTCATGAGGTCCGTGGTCCGGATGAGCGTGCGCCCAGCCACCACCGGGCCAGCACGGTCCCGGTCGCAGGTGAGGCAGATCTCGACCGGTGACCCGAGGCTCCCATCCAGCTTGGGGTGGCGGCGGGTGGCGCCCAGCTCCCCGGAATACAGCTCCGTGGCCTCCGCGTTCTCCGTGTGGAAGGCGGCATGCATGCGTGCCATCACGCCGCCGGCGTCCGGCGGCTCGGGTGGGTGAGGTGCGTGGCGACGGGGGCGGGACGCGGAGTCTCCAGGCCGGCGATCCGGCAGAGGAGCTCCCAGTTCAGGTGCGCGAGGACGTGGTCCGCCAGCCGGTCGTACTCCTCCTCACGGGCGGCGATGCGCCGGCCGGGCTCGGCCGAGAGACCGCGCCGGTGCCGCAGGTTGCGGAGCAGTGCGGCGCGGACCCCGTCGTTCTCCAGCAACCCGTGAAGCAGCGTCCCGACGACCGTCCCATCGTCCGAGACGGCCCCGTCCGCCACCGCGGCGGCCGCGCCGTTCCGCTCGAGCACCTCGAACGCGGGGCGAGCGCCAGCGAGAGGCTCGACCGCGCCCATGTGGATCTCGTAGCCGTCGAAGCGGACCGGGCCGGCATCGCCGAGGAAGGAGCTGGTCGCGATGCGGGCCCGGGCGCGCGCGGTCACCTTCTCCTGCGCGAAGTGGGTCCGCAGCGGCAGCAGGCCGAGCCCCTCCAATACGCCCAACGGGGACTCGACGCCGAGTGGGTCGTGGATCGACTCCCCCAGCATCTGGCAGCCGCCGCAGATCCCGAGCACCGGGTCTCCCCGGGCAGCCCGGCGTGCCAGCGCGGCCGCGAGCCCGGTCGCCCGCAGCCAGGCGAGGTCGTCGGCGGTGCACTTCGAGCCCGGCAGCACGACCAGGTCCGCATCGGTGAGGCCGCGCGGATCCTCCACCCAGCGCACCGCCACCCCGGCCTCGTGCTCGAGCGGCTCGAGGTCGTCGTGGTTGGCGATGCGTGGCAACCGGATCACCGCGATCCCGAGCTCCCCGTCGCTGGGGAGGCGGTGGCTCCGGCGGTCGTCGAGCGAGACCGAGTCCTCGTCCGCGATCCGCAGCCCGCGAACGAACGGGAGGACCCCCAGCACCGGGACGCCGGTGCGCCCGGTGAGGAAGTCGAGCCCGGGCTGCAGGAGCCCCACGTCGCCGCGGAACTTGTTCACCACGAACGCGGCGACGCGCGCCCGCTCCGGCGGATCGAGCAGCTCGAGCGTACCCACGAAGGCGGCGAAGACGCCGCCGCGGTCGATGTCGCCCACCAGCAGCACCGGGGCGTCCGCGGCGCGGGCGACGTCCATGTTGACGATGTCGCGGTCCTTGAGGTTCACCTCGGCCGGGCTGCCGGCGCCCTCGATCACGACGACGTCGTGCGCCGCACGCAGCCGCGCGAGCGCTCCCGCCACCACCGTGCGCAGCTCCGGCTTCCGGGCGTGGTACTCGGCCGCACCCATCGAGGCGATGGGCTTGCCCAGCACCACCACCTGCGATCTGGCGTCGCCCTCCGGCTTGAGGAGGATCGGGTTCATGTCGACGGTCGGGGCCACGCCGGCGGCCTCGGCCTGCACCGCCTGGGCGCGCCCGATCTCGCCACCGTCCGCCGAGACGGCCGAGTTGAGCGCCATGTTCTGCGCCTTGAAGGGCGCGACGCGGAGGCCGGCGCGGCGGAAGAGCCGGCAGAGCGCGGTGGTGACGAGGCTCTTGCCGACGGACGAGGCGGTCCCCTGGACCATCACGGTGCGGGCGGTCATCCCAGCTCCTTCGCGAGCGCGTCCACGAGCTGCTCCCGCTCGGCGGTGGGGCGCGCGGCCACGCGGACGAAGCCGGCGAGGCCGAAGGAAGCGCAGTCGCGGACCAGATCGGAGCGGGGGAGCACGCCGAAGAGCAGGGCGGCGGCGTCGTCGGCGCGGAACACAAGGTAGGGCGCGACCGAGAAGAGGGGGGCGAGCCCGAGGGCGCGGAGGCTGGTGGCGGTCGCCTCCCGGTCCGCGCGGAGCCGCTCGCGCGACGCGCTGACGAACGCGCTCGCGCCCAGGGCCGCCAGCGCGGCGGCCTGCGCGACGCTGCTGGTGCTCCAGGCCGGCCGCGAAACCTCGACGGCCCGGGCGAGCGGGGCGGGGGCGAGCAGGTACCCCGCGCGCAGCCCGGGGATGGCGTGCTCCTTCGTCATGGACCGCAGCCGGACGACGTTCGCGGGAAGCGAGAGCGCCGACTCCTCCGCCCCGTCCGAGAGGGAGAGGAAGGACTCGTCCAGGATCACGATCGTGGCGGGGAGCCGCTGCGCGAGCGTGCGCACCGCGGCGAGGGGGACGGGCGCTCCGACGGGCGTGGTGGGGGCGCAGAGGTAGACGGCGTCCGCCTGCTCGCGCCGCGCCGCCGCCGCGACCCCGTCGAGGTCGGGCGCGAAGGCGTCCTCGGCGCGCGCGGTCCACCGGACGAGCCGCGCTCCCGCGGCATCGGCGGCGGCGCCGAACTCCGAGAACGAAGGCTCGACCGCCAGCGCGGTGCCTCCGCCGGCGAAGAGCGCGCGGCAGACCGTCCAGAGCAGGTCGGCCGCGCCGGCGCCGAACACCACCTCGTCCGGGTGCGCGCCCGTGGCGGCGGACACGCCGCGCCGCACCGCCAGCGCGCTCGGGTCGGGGTAGCGGTGCACCGGTGCGCTCCGGACCGCCGCCAGCACCTCCGGACAGGGCCCGTACGGATTCACGTTGACGCTGAAGTCGAGCACGTCGTCCGGCCCGAGGGCGAGCGCCTCCAGCTCGGCCGCGAGCGCGCCGCCGTGGTGGCGGAAGGCCGGCGCCCTCCGGCTAGAGCCCGCCACGCAGGCCTCCCGGGAGGACGATCGACAGGACGGCGGCCAGGAGCGCGGCGACGCGGACGATGCGCCAGGCGGCCCCGATGCTCTCGGCGCTCGGCGGGCTCCCCTCGCGGCCCAGCTGGTAGTGGCCAGGCTTCTCGAGCGCCACTCCGAGGAGGCCGGCCATGGCGGCCATGGGACGGCCGGCGTTGGGGCTTTCGGTGGCGCCACCGTCCCGCAGGAGCACACGGACGCCGCCACGCGCGTCGGCCCGGAGGAGGAGGCCGGCGGCGAGGAGCAGGACCGCGGTGAGGCGCGCCGGGACGAGGTTCCACAGGTCGTCGAGCCGGGCCGCCGGCTTGCCCAGCCACTCGAACGAGCCGTGATACCCGATGCGCGCGTCGAGCGTGTTGACCGCCCGGCAGGCGAAGGCGCCGGGGAGGCCGAGGAGCGCGAACCAGAACAGCGGTGCGACGACGCTGTCGGACGCGTTCTCGGCCAGCGACTCGACGGCACCCGCGGCGAGCTCTCGTGGACCGAGCCGCGACGGGTCGCGGCTGCAGAGCGAGCGCAGCCCGTCGCGCGCCCGTCCGAGGTCTCCCGCCCGCAGCGCGTCGCGGACGCACCGGCCGGCCTCGCCGAGCGCGCGGAGCGCGAACGTCGACTTGAGCGCCAGCGCGTCGAGCGGCACGCCGGCCCAGCCCAGCCGGCGGGTCGCGGAGGCGAGCGCCAGCGCGGCCGCCGCGAACAGCCCCGGTACGCACACCGCCACCAGCGCGCCCCAGGCCAGCTGGCGGGTGCGGCCGGCGGCCGGGGCCGCCCGCTCCAGCAGCGAGAGGAGGCGGCCCATCCAGACCACCGGGTGGAGCGGGGCCGGGAACTCTCCCAGCGCGAGATCGATCGCGAAGGCGAGCGCGACGGTGGCGGCGAGCCGGGCCACGTCGCCCTAGTCCTTGCCGCTGACGCCGGCCGAGGCGAAGGTGGCCATCTCGCGCAGGACGCGCACCGAGGCCTCGACGAGGTGCATCGCGAGCGCCGCGCCGGTTCCCTCGCCGAGACGGAGATCGAGGTCGAAGAGCGGCTCCTTCCCGAGGGCGGCGAGGAGGTGCCGGTGACCGGCCTCCACCGACCGGTGAGAGGCGAGGACGGCGAAGCCGGCGCGCGGCGCGAGGCGGACCGCGCAGAGGGCGGCAGAGGTGGCGATGAAGCCGTCCGTCAGCACCGGCACGCGCCGGGCCGCGGCGCCCAGCACCACGCCCGCCAGCCCGGCGATCTCCAGCCCGCCGAGCGCGGCCAGCACGCCGAGGGGATCGGCCGGATCCGGCCGGTTCACGCGCAGCGCGCGGGCGATCACCTCGACCTTGCGCCGGTGGGCCTGGTCGTCGATGCCGGTGCCGCGGCCGGTGACCTCCGCCGGGGGGCGTCCGGTGAAGGCGGCGGTGAGGGCGCTCGCCGGCGTGGTGTTCGCGATCCCCATTTCGCCGATGGCGAGGAGCGTCCTGCCGCGGTCGGCGAGTTCGTTCGCGATGGCGATCCCGGCCTCGAGGGCCGCGGTGGCCTGGATGCGCGTCATCGCCGGACCGCGGGCCAGGTTGGCCGTCCCGGGCGCCACCCGGACCGAGCGGATGGCCGGGCTCTCCGGCAGCGGGGACTTCACTCCCATGTCGACGACGAGCACCTCGGCCCCGGCCTGACGGGCGATGACGTTGATGCCCGCCCCGCCCGCCGCGAAGTTGAGCACCATCTGCGCCGTGACCTCCTGGGGGAAGGCGCTGACCCCCTCCTCGGCCACGCCGTGGTCGCCGGCCATCACCACGACGGCCTTGCGGGGGAGCTCGAGGTCGGCGGTGCCGCGGATCGCGGCGAGCGCGCAGGCCAGGTCCTCGAGCTTGCCCAGGCTGCGGGGCGGCTTGGTCTTCTGGTCGAGGCGCGCCTGGGCCTCGCGTGCGGCGGCAAGGTCGGGCTCGGGGATGGCGGCGAGGGTCTTCTCGAGGAGGGTCATGGCCAGGCTCGTGGTCTGGTGTTCCGGGTACGGGTGAACGCTGCGGGGTGTTCCAGGAGCCAGCCCGCCACTCCACGGCGGACCGCCTCCAGGACGGTGGCGCCGATCAGGTGACCGGCGAGGGTGTGCTTGCCGGCGTACGGCGCGCCGCCAGCGGCGGCCGGAGCGGCGACGACGATGCAGTCGGTGCCGGTGCCCGTCGCCGGGGCGCCGCTGGCGGCACTGGGCAGCCCCGCCTCGAGCACGGCGGCGCTGCGGGCCTCGGTCGCGATCGACAGCGCCTCGACCAGCGCCAGCTCGGAGAGCGCGAAGGAGAGCTGGCAGACGAGGTTGATCGTCCCGACCCGGGAACGACTCACCGGGTCGCCGGCGCGGAGCAGGTTGCCCAGGCCGACCGTCGCGACGCACCGCGCGATCGCGTCACCTGCCTGCCGCTCGACCGAGACGTAGCGCGAGAGCGCGCGGCTCGTGAGGAGGCCGACCGCCTCGGGAAGGCCCGCCTCCGCGAGCCGCGCCCGCAGGAGCGCCGCCGCATCGACGGGTGGACGCAGCTCGCCGTCGCGCACCTCGGCCCAGACGACCTCGCTCGCGTCCTGCCGGCCCCCGTTCACGAGCGCCCAGGAGAGGACGGCATGCGGTCCGCCGAGCCGGACGACCAGCTGCCGCTCTCGCAACTCGACGGGCGGGAGGTGCCGCCGCGTCACCCGCGCCTCCGGACGCAGCTCTCCACGAACCCCGCCGCGGCGCCCGCGCAGGAGGCGAAGTGGACGTGGACGTACGAGCCGAGCACGCCGCCGCGAGCGTAGCCTTCGAGCGCGGGCGGGCTGCCGCGGCGGCCCTGGAGCGCGTAGGCGCGCGGGACGTCGTCGGGGACGTCACGCAGCTCCGAGTAGCGGAACTGATGCCCGCGGAGCCGCAGTCCGGCGGGGCCGAGCGGCGTCGCGGCGCGGGTCTCGACCTCGACGTAGCCGAGCGCGGCCAGCCGGTCCTGCATGACCGCCGTCCCGGGGAGCAGGCCCGCCATCGGGAAGATGGCGCCCTGGCGGGTGCGGATCGCCTCGCAGAGGGCCATCAGGCCGCCGCACTCGGCGTACACGGGCCGTCCGCTCGCAGCGAAGGCACGGAGCGCCCGGTGCATGTCCAGGTTGGCGGAGAGGGTGGCGGCGTGCTCCTCCGGGTAGCCGCCGCCGAGATAGAGTCCGTCCACCTCCGGGAGCGCCGCGTCGTGGAGCGGCGAGAACCGGACCAGGCGGGCGCCCAGCGCCTCGAGCCGCGCCAGGTTGTCCTCGTAGTAGAAATGGAACGCCTCGTCGAAGGCGATCCCGATCCGGCAGCGCGGCGGGATAGACCTGCTCGGCGCACCGGGCGCGTCGAGCGGCGGCGCGCCCCGCGCCAGGGCCAGCAGGGCATCGACGTCGAGCCCGTCTTCCGCCGCCGCTCCCCAGGCGGCGAACCGGGCCTCCGGCGCCGAGCCTGGGTCCGCCGTGCGCAGCCCGAGGTGGCGCTCCGGGAAGGCGAGGTCCGGCCGATCCAAGAAGCCGCCCAGCACCGGCGGCGCGCCGAGCGCCTCGCGAAGCAGGGCGAGGTGGCGCGCGCCCCCGACCCGGTTGCAGATCACGCCGCCGAGGCGCACCGCCGGGTCGAAGCCTGCGAGCCCCTGCGCCACCGCGGCGACGGTCCGCGCCATCCCCGAGGCGTCGAGGACGGCCACCACCGGAGCGTCGAGCCACTTCGCCAGCTCGGCCGTGGAGCCTTCCTCGGAGACGGGGGACGCCCCGTCGTACATCCCCATGACGCCCTCGACCAGCGCCACGTCGGCGCCGGCGCTGGCGCGCGCGAACGTGGCGAGGCAGGCTTCGCGTCCCATCATCCAGCCGTCCAGGTTGTGCGAGGGCCGGCCCGCGGCGCGGGCGTGGTAGGTGGGATCGAGGTAGTCGGGCCCGCACTTGAACGGCGCCACGCACAGTCCGCGCGCGCGCAGGGCGCGGGCGAGCGCCACCGCGACCGTGGTCTTGCCGGATCCGCTCGACGCGGCGGCGACGACGAGCCGGGGGATGGAGAGGACCCTGGCCATGGTCAGAAGTCGATCCCCCGCACGGCGCCGGCCCCGTGCTCGAAGGGATGGCGGAGGGCGCGCATCTCGGTGGCGAGGTCGGCGGCGGCGAGAAGCGCGGGCGGTGCACCGCGCCCGGTCACGACGGCCGTGATCCCCGGCGGCCTGCTGGCGAGCGCCGAGAGCACCTCCGCCTCCGGCACGAACCCGTGGCGGATCACGTGCGTGAGCTCGTCGAGGATCACCAGCCGGTGCTCGCCGGCGGCGAGGAGCGCTCGGGCGCGGCTCCAGGCGGCCCGGGCGGCGGCCGCGTGCACCTCCGGTCCGCCGCCCTCCCAGGTGAAGCCCTCGCCCATGCACAGGAACGTGAGCCGGGAGAAATGGGCCGCGAAGAGCCGCTCCCCGGTCTTCCAGCGCCCCTTGATGAACTGGACGCAGGCGACCGGAAGCCCGTGCCCGAGGGCGCGGAAGGCGAGCCCGAGCGCGGCGGTCGTCTTCCCCTTGCCGTCGCCGGTGTAGACGATCAGGAGCCCTTCCGGCGCGCTCACGGCCGACCTCGGGAGGCTGCGGCGAGCTTCTCGCGGACCGAGACCACCTCGCCCACCACGAGCAGGGCCGGGCCGTCGCCCGGTGCGCCCGCCACCTTCGCGGCGAGATCGCCCAGGGTGCCGGTGACCACCTGCTCGTCGGGCCGGGTGGCGTTGGCAATCCACGCCGCGGGGGTCGAGGCGGATCGCCCCAGCGAGACGAGCCGCGCCAGGTTCGGCCCCAGCGCGCGCGAGGCCATGTACAGCACGAGCGTGCCGCCCCCGGCCAGCTTGGGCCAGTCGCTCCGGCTCGCGCGGCCGCAGCCGAGATCGTGGCCCGTGGCGAAGGTGACGTCCGAGCTCAGCTCGCGGTGCGTGAGCGGGATGTGGGCGCTCGCGGCCGCGCCGAGCGCCGCGGAGATGCCGGGGACGACGTCCCAGGGGATGCCCGCCTCGGTCAGCTCCTCGGCCTCCTCGCCGCCTCGCCCGAAGACCAGCGGGTCCCCGCACTTGAGGCGCACCACCACCTTGCCCGCGGCGGCTCGCTCCAGCACCGCCGGATGGAGCCGAAGCGGGTGGCGCGACGAGCCGTGGTGGCGGCGTCCCACCGGGATGAGCTCCGCTCGCGGTCCGGCGAGGGCCAGGACCGGGGCGGGGACGAGCTCGTCGTGGGCTACCACCTCGGCGGTGCGAAGGAGATCGAGCGCCCGCAGCGTGAGCAGCCCGGGGTCGCCCGGGCCGGCGCCGACGAGGTGCACGAATCCGCGCCGCTCGGGACCCGCTCCGAGGCGGTCCGGCGCGCCGGCGCGTCGAGCGCGCGCCGCGGTGACCCGCTCGAACGCCCAGGCGAGCCGGGCCTCCCGGGAGGAGCAGGTGGCGGGAAGCCGGTGGACACGGAGCGGGTCGGCGTGGCGGGCGAGGAGGGACTCCAGGACCAGCTGGTACCGGAGCTCCGCCAGCGGCGCGTCGGCGCGGACGCCGTCGCGCCGGTACGGGATGGCACTCCAGGGCAGGAGGAGGATGGCATCGTATCCGGCGCACGACGCCTGGGCCTCCTCCAGGAGCCGGGCCACCCGGACCTCGTCGGTGGCCCCGTGGTGGAGGGCATAGGCCGGGAAGTCGAGGCTGCAGTTGTCCGCGACGAACGAGGTGAGCCGCGCCTCGGTCCGCCGCCGGTCCTCCCAGAGCCGCTCCACGGCCGGGGCGACCTCGCCCGGCGGCGTGGCGGAGAGCAGGCGCCCGCCGTGCTCGAAGTGCGCCCGCGTCTCCTCCGGGATGATCGAGAGCCCGAGCGCGGGCGCGAGCGCCTCGACCAGCGTGGTCTTGCCCACGCCGGCCGAGCCGGTCACGGCGATCCGGAGGCGGCCGGCGCTCACGGCGACTCCTCGGGGCGCAGGCGGGCCGGGCGGCAGCCGTGGGCGAAGCCGGCCGCGTACAGGCGCGAGTCGGGGAAGTCCCGGGCGGTCAGCGCGGGGCCGACGAGGATCATCGCCGTCGCCCCCACGCCGGCCGGGCGGAGCTCGGCCGCGATGCTCGCGAGCGTCCCGCGGTAGACCCGCTGGTCGGGCCAGCTCGCCCGGTGCACGACCGCCACCGGGCAGCCGGGGCCGTACGACGGCAGGAGCGCCGCCACCACCTCCTCCACCAAGCCGGCGGACAGGAACAGCGCCAGTGTCGCGCCGTGGCGGGCCAACTCCTCGAGCCGCTGTCCGTCGGGTACCGGGGTGCGCCCCGGCGCGCGGGCGATGATCACCGCTTGCGAGACGCCGGGCACGGTGAGCTCCAGCTTCAGGGCGGCGGCCGCGGCGGTGAAAGAGGACACGCCGGGGACCACGTCGTAGGGGATTCCCAGAGCTTCCAGGCGGCGCATCTGTTCCGCGATGGCGCCGAACAGGCACGGGTCGCCGGTGTGGACGCGGGCGACGTCCTGGTGGGCTCGGTGCGCCGCCGCCATGCGCTCGACGATCTCGTCGAGCGTCATGCCGGACGTGTCGCGCACCTCGGCGCCGGGGCGCGCGCGGGCGACGACCACCGGCGGGACCAGGGATCCGGCGTACAGGACGACCGGCGCCGAAGCGATGAGATCCGCGGCGCGCAGCGTGAGGAGGTCCGGCGCACCGGGGCCGGCTCCGACGAAGTGGACCGTCACCGGGCGTCCTCCTTCCAGCCGTACTTGTCACCGTAGCCGCGCGGGGTGACGAGCAGGCCCTCGAAGACGTAGCTCCGGCTCGAGCCGACCAGGAGGGTGGTCGTCATCCCGATCTCCTGGTCGAGGAGGTGGTCGAGGTCGGTGAGCGCGTGGCGCCCGCCCTCGCGATAGGCGTCCGAGACCACCGCCACCGGCGTCGAGCCGGCGCGGTGCCGCAGCAGGATCTGGCGCGCGCCGTCGAGCGGTCGGCGCCGCCGCGTGCTCGCCGGGTTGTAGAGGGCGACGACGAAGTCGGCCATGGCCGCGGCCTCCAGCCGGCGCGCGATCACCTCCCACGGCGTGAGCAGGTCGGAGAGGGACACGGCGCAGAAGTCGTGGCCGAGCGGCGCGCCGACCAGGGAGGCGGCCGCCGAGAGGGCCGTCACGCCGGGCACCACCGTCACCTCCGGCGGCGTGCCGCGGCGCCAGCCGGCCTCGCGCAGGACCTCGAGGGCGAGGCTCGCCATGCCGTAGATGCCGGCGTCTCCCGAGGAGACGAGGGCCACGCGAGCGCCGCGCCGGGCACGCTCCACCGCGGCGCGCGCCCGTTCCAGCTCTCCCGTCATCCGCCCC
>JAJZTO010000191.1 GCA_021848865.1 Myxococcales bacterium | reverse complement strand
CACCGCCTGGAACCTGGTGGGCTTCCAGACCCGCCTCACCTGGGCGGCGCAGCGGCGGATCTTCCGCGAGCGGGTGCCCGGCCTGGCCCGCGCCGAGTTCCTGCGCATGGGCCAGGTGCACCGCAACACCTTCATCGAGGCGCCGCGGCTCCTGGACCGCGACCTCTCCCACCGGGCGCGCCCGCACCTGTTCTTCGCCGGCCAGATCACCGGCGTCGAGGGGTACGTCGAGTCGACCGCCTGCGGCCTGCTGGCGGCCCGGGCGGTGCTCGACCGGCGGGCCGGGCGCCCCTTCCGGCCGCCGCCGGAGGGGACGGCGCTGGGTGCGCTCCACCGCCACCTCACCGGCCGGGCCCACCCCGAGGGGGCCGAGTACCAGCCGACCAACGTGGTCTTCTCCCTGTTCCCGCCCCCCGAGGGTAGACTCCGTGGAAAGCAGGCGCGCAAGCTCGCCTATCTCGAGCGGGCGCGCCGGCAGCTCCCGGAGTGGATCGCGTGAAGCTCCTCGCACCGGCCGCCGGCCTGGCCCTCGCCTCGCTGCTCCTCCTCGCCGCCTGTCCGCGCCACCGGGCGCCGCCCGGCATCGGCCGGCGGGTCGCCGCCGGGGAGGTGCGCGCGCTCTCGCCCTCGGCCGACGGCGAGTGGCTGGCGTACCTCGACGCCTGCGCGCCGCTCCAGGCGCGCGCCGTCCCCGCCGGCACCTTCTCCTGCGACCTGCGGGTGGTCCCGGCGGCGGGCGGCGAGCCGGTGCGGGTGGCCGGGGGCGTGACCACGCTGCCCGGAGGCTTCGCCTGGAGCGGCGAGGGGCACGTCCTGGCCGCCCTGGACGCGCCGGACCTGGCCACCGGGCAGGGCACGCTGGTGGCCTGGGCCCCGGGCGGCGCCCCGCGGCGCCTGGGCGAGGGCGTCGGGTTCTGGGCCTTCGCGCGGCGGGGGCGGCTGCTCGGCTTCGTGTGGCGCGGCCAGCTCCAGCTCTGGCGGCCCGGCGGCGAGGCGGTGCCGGTCGAGGGGGCGGACCGCGTCGCCACCTTCGAGTTCCACCCGCGGGGCGACCAGGGCTCGCCGCTGCTCCTGGCGCGGCAGCTGCCCTCCGCCGGCGCCGGGCTGCTGGCCGTGCTCCCCGATCGGCGGCCGGTGCGGGTCGGCGGGCCCACCGGCGACTACGCCTTCTCGCCGCAGGGCGACCGCTTCGCCTTCACCGAGCGGAGCGGCGAGGGCTACGCCCTGCACCTCGTCGGGAGCGCCGCCCCGGGCGTCCCGGGCCCGGCGCTGGGCGAGGGGATCGCCGACTTCGCCTTCTCCCGCGACGGTGAGCGCCTCGCCTTCGTCGCCGGCATGGCCCCGGGCAAGCAGGGCGACCTGTGGGTCGCCGGCGGCGCCGGGAAGCCGGTCCGGATGGCGGTGGGGGTGGGGGAGATGCGCTGGGCCCGCGCGGCGCGGCGGCTCGCCTGGCTGGAGGGGTACGACCCCCGGGCGCGCTCCGGCGCCATCGCGACCGGCGCGCCGGGCGAGCCGGCCCCGCCGCTCGCCCGGAACGTCTCCTCCTTCGAGATCTCGCCGGCCGGCGACGCCGTCGCCTTCCTGAAGCACACCTCCCAGGGCGGCTACTCGGTGGACCTGGAGGTGGCCCGCGGCGGCAAGCCGGTCCCGGTGGCCCAGGGGGTGTTCGGCTTCGACTTCGCGCCGGTCGGCGGCGAGCTCTGGTACCGGACCGCCTGCACCCGGAGCAGCGAGGCCTGCGAGCTGTGGGCCGCGCCGGTCGGCGACCCGGCCCGGCGCCGGAAGATCGCCGACGGGGTGAAGAGCTTCGAGTTCGATCGGGAGCGGCCCGGGCGCCTGCTGCTCACCTGGTCCCGGGAGGACCGGGTGGCGCTCGACCTGGCGGTCTGGGAGGGCGGGAAGCTCACGCCGGTGGACACCTCGGCGCTGCCCGGGAGCGCGGTCTTCCTCGCGCCCGGCGGGCGCCGCCTGGCCTACGCGGTCAACGACCCGAAGCGGCCGGGGGTCTACGTGGCCGACCTGCCCTAGCGGAAGGGTCGGGAAACTGGCGCCGGCGCGCGCCGGTGCTACCCATGCCCCATGGCCGACGGGCCCGCCCCCCTCCCGCCCGAGCTGGAGCGCTTCCTCGCGCACCTCGAGGCGGAGCGCCGGGCCTCGCCCCACACCCTGCGCGCCTACCGGGCCGACCTGGCCCGGTTCGCGGCCTTCCTGGCGGAGCAGGGGGTGGCGCCGGCGGGGGCGACGCCGGCGGCGGTCCGCGGCTTCCTGGCGCGCGCCGCGGGGACGGCCGGCCCGGTGAGCCTGGCGCGCAAGCTCTCGGCGCTGCGCGCCCTCTACCGGTGGCTGGTGCGGGTGGGGCTCGCCGCGGCGAACCCGGCCCGGGCGGTGGCGAGCCCGAAGCAGCCGCACCGGCTCCCCGAGGTGCTCCCCGAGGAGGAGGTGGCGGCGCTGGTCGAGGCCCCCGGGGCGGACGGGCCGCTCGCGCTGCGCGACCGCGCCGTCCTGGAGCTGCTGTACGCCAGCGGCCTGCGCGTCGCGGAGCTGGTCGGGCTCGACGCCCGCGATCTGGACCTGGCCCAGGGGCTGGTGCGGGTGCTCGGCAAGCGGCGCAAGGAGCGGATCGTCCCGGTGGGCCGCCCGGCCCGCGAGGCCCTGGCCCGGTACCTCGCCGAGGCGCGGCCGGGGCTGGCCGCGCTCCCCGGGGCGCGGGGCGGGCGGGGGGGCGAGCCGCTCTTCCTCAACCACCGCGGCGGGCGGCTCACCGCCCGCTCGGTGGCGCGCCAGGTCGACCGGTGGGTGCGGGCGGCGGGACTCGCGCGCCACGTCCACCCGCACGTGCTGCGCCACTGCTTCGCCACCCACCTGCTCGGCAACGGCGCCGACCTGCGCGGCATCCAGGAGCTGCTGGGCCACGCCTCGCTCTCCACCACGCAGCGCTACACCCGGGTGGACTGGAAGCAGCTGGCGGCGGTCTACGACGAGGCCCACCCGCGGGCCCGCTGAGCGCGCCGCCGCATCCGGGAATCCTTGAAGGGCCGCGGAATCCCGTGCAATAAGGGGAAATGAGCCTCAACGAATCCTGGGCGGCTCGGGCCGCCAGGGCCCTCACCCCGAACTACAAGCAGCAGCCCGTCGCCCTGGTGCGCGGGCAGGGCGCGCGCGTCTGGGACGCCGACGGCAAGGAGTACCTGGACTTCATCGGCGGCGTGGCGGTGGACGCCCTGGGCCACTGCGCCCCGGCGCTGGTCGAGGCGCTGGCCGAGCAGGCCCGCACCGTGTGGCACGTCTCCAACCACTTCTACATCCCGCGCCAGATCGAGCTGGCCGAGGCGCTGCTCGAGACCGCCCCCTGGGCGCGGCGGGCCTTCCTCTGCAACAGCGGCTGCGAGGCCAACGAGGCGATGCTGAAGCTGGCGCGCCGCCACTTCGCCGAACTGGGCCAGCCGGAGCGCAACGAGATCGTGGCCTGCGAGGACTCCTTCCACGGCCGCACCCTGTTCACGGTGACGGTCGGGGGCCAGGAGAAGTACCGGCAGGGCTTCGGGCCGCTGCCCGGCGGCGTGCGCCACGTGCCCTTCGGCGACGTCGAGGCGCTGCGGGCCGCCCTCGGCCCGCGCACCGCCGCCTTCGTCGTCGAGCCGACGCTGGGCGAGGCCGGGGTCATCCCCGCGCCCGAGGGCTACCTGGCGGCGGCGCGCGAGGCGACGCGCCGGGCCGGCGCGCTGCTCTGCCTCGACGAGATCCAGACCGGCATGGGCCGGACCGGCAAGATGTGGGCCCACCAGTGGGAGGGGGTCGAGCCCGACCTCCTCTCCGCGGCGAAGGCGCTGGGCGGCGGCTTCCCCATCGGCGCCGTCCTGGCCACCGAGGCGGTGGGCCAGCACCTGGTGGCCGGCAGCCACGGCACCACCTTCGGCGGCAACCCGCTGGCCTGCGCGGTGGCGCTGCGCGTGCTGCGCGAGCTGCGCGGCGGGGTCCTGGAGAACGGCCGGGTGGTGGGGGAGCGGCTCCGCGAGGGGCTCCAGCGGCTCGCCGCCGGCGGCCGGCTGGCCCGGGTCCGGGGCCGCGGCATGCTGCTGGGCCTGGTCCTGAAGGGCGTCTCCGCCCCCGAGGTGGCGCGCCGGGCGCGCGAGGGGGGCATCCTGGTGAACCCCATCGGGGAGGAGGTCATCCGCCTGGCGCCGCCGCTCACCCTGACCCGGGACGAGGCCGACGAGGCGGTGCGCCGCATCGGCGCCGCCCTGGCGGCCGCGCCCGCCGCGAGCTGACCATGGCCCGCACCCCGCCGAAGAAGCGCGACTTCCTCCGGCTCACCGACCTCTCCCGGGAGGAGCTGCTCGGCCTGCTCGACCGCGCCGCCGAGTGGAAGCTGCTGGGGCGCGGCGGCCCCAAGCCGCTCGCCGGGATGGCGGTGGGGCTGATCATGGAGAAGGCCTCCACCCGCACCCGCGTCTCCTTCGAGGTGGCCGCCTTCCAGCTCGGCGGCGGCTCGGTGACCATCTCGCCGCGGGATTCGCAGCTGGGGCGCGGCGAGCCCATCGCCGACACCGCCCGGGTGCTGGCCCGGTACCTCGACGCCCTGGTGGTCCGCACCTTCGGCCACGACCGGATCGAGGAGGTGGCGCGCTGGGCCGAGGTGCCGGTGATCAACGCCCTCACCGACGCCTCCCACCCCTGCCAGCTGCTCGCCGACCTGCTCACCGTGGCCGAGCGCTTCGGCGCCGACGCCCTGTCGCGCGGCGACTTCCCGGTCGCCTGGATCGGCGACGGCAACAACATGGCCAACAGCTGGCTGGAGGCCTGCGCGGTCCTCGGCTTCCCGCTCCGGCTGGCCTGCCCGACCGGCTTCGACCCCGACCCGCGGCTGCTGGCGCGCGCCGGCGGCCGGGCCCGGGTGGTCCGCTCGCCCCGCGAGGCGGCGGAGGGGGCGCTGGTGGTGAACACCGACGTCTGGGCCAGCATGGGCAAGGAGGCGGAGCAGGCGGCGCGCGCCCTGGCCTTCCGGGGCTTCATCGTGGACCCGGCGCTGCTGGGCGCGGCCGATCCGCGGGCGGTGGTGCTCCACTGCCTGCCGGCGCACCGGGGCGAGGAGATCGCCGCCGAGGTGCTGGAGGGGCCGCGCTCGGCGGTCTTCGACGAGGCCGAGAACCGCCTTCACGCCCAGAAGGCCCTGCTGGAGCTGCTCCTCGGCTAGGCGCGGCGGAGGGGGCCGGCCAGTTCGTTGACCCCTTGCCGAGCGGTCGCCTATGTTGGGAGGCCAGTCGCGCTGGCCGGAGGGCGTGTGGCCGGGGATCGCTACAGGGGCTTCCTCTTCGTTCCCGCGGATCTGGCGGAGGACGTCGACCTCACGCTCGACGACAAGAAGGAGATCCTCTTCCTGCACGCCCGCCAGGCGACCCTGAGCTACTGGGAGCTGCTGGGCGTCCCCTGGAACGCCTCGGTGGAGGAGGCGACCGCCGCCTACCGCCGGCTGGCGCTGCGGCTGCACCCCGACCGGCACCGCGGCAAGCGCCTGGGCGGCTACGCCGCCCGCCTCGAGGCCGTCTTCCCGCGCCTGAACGAGGCCCGGGAGACCCTGGCCGATCCGGTGAAGCGGGAGGCCTACGCCCGGAAGACCGCCGGGCCGGAGGAGCAGGCCAAGCTGCGGCTGCACCAGCTGGAGGAGGAGCGCCGCTCCGCCGAGAAGCGCGCCCGGCTGGCGCGCCAGAACCCGCTGGTCGCCAACGCGGCGCGGGTGAGCGAGCTCCTGGTGCGGGCGCGCCAGATGATGGAGGAGGGGCGCTGGGCGCAGGCGGCCAACGACTTCCAGACCGTGGCGACGATGGACCCGCGCAACGCCGACGCAAAGCGCCT